>NZ_RJKN01000011.1 GCF_003751265.1 Pseudokineococcus lusitanus | reverse complement strand
ACCGCCGTCCGCCTGCGCGACCGCACCTGCACCTGGGGCGGCTGCAGCCGTCCGGCCGAGTGGGGCCACATCCACCACCTCACCCCCTGGTCGAAGGGCGGGACCACGTCCGAGCGCAACGCCGCCTGCCTGTGCGGCCACCACCACCGCCTCGTCCACCGCGAGGGCTGGCGAGGCGAGCTCGACGGCACCCAGGTGATCTGGCACCCACCCGACGGCACCGCACCCCGACGACCACCACCACCCTGGACGAGAGCGCTCGACCGCGTCGTCGACCGCTGGCGCGCCCGCACGACGAGGCTGGGGACCCGTGAGGTGGCGGCTGCGTGACGTCGGCTGCGGTCGCGCGACCGTCAGAGGTGCTCGAGCAGGAAGCGCGCCACCTCTCGCTCCCAGCGGTCGGGGTCGGTGTTCCACTCCTTGGTGTGCTGGGCGCCGGGGAAGTCCCGGAAGACGACGAGGTCGGGGCGGGCGGCGGCCAGGCGGCGCGAGGGGCCGATGGGGACGACGTCGTCGTCGCCGGCGTGGAGGAGGAGCAGCGGCACGCCGAGCTCGTCGGCGCGGACCACCCAGTCGAGCCGGGTGACGTCGATGGGCGCCTGGACACCGAGGAGGGCGCGCGCGGAGGGGTGGGCGAGCATCGCCATGCCGAGCCGTCCGACGGGCCGCGGGATGTGGTGCTGGCGGGCGGCGTGCTCGAGGACGTCGCGCCAGTCGACGACGGGGGAGTCGAGCACCATCGCGCGCACCCGGTCGGCCGTCCAGGAGCGGGTCGCGAGCTGGAGGACGATCGCCCCGCCCATCGACCACCCGACGAGGACGACCTCCCGCGCGCCGCGGTCGAGGGCGTGGAGGACGGCCGCCTCGACGTCGAGCCACTCGGTGTCGCCGAGCCCGTAGGTCCCCGCCGACGACGCCGGGGCGTCCTTGTCGTTGCGGTAGGCGGGCACGAGGCAGGGCAGCCCGAGACGGTGCAGCACGGGGAGCGCCCGCAGGCACTCCTCCCGCGTCGCGCCGCGGCCGTGGACGAGGACGGCCCACGTGTCCCCGCCGCCGCCCGCGGCGGCGCCGCGGCGGGCGGGCCCGACCGGCACGAACCAGGCCGGCATCCCCCCGAGCGGGGTCGGGACGACGACGTCCTCGAAGGGCAGCCCGGCCGCCGAGGGGTCGCCGACGTGGACGGTGCCGCTCCAGCGCGCCGTGCCGGGCTCGAGCCCGCCCTCGGGCACCTCGAGCAGCCGCCGGACGACGGACCCGCGCTCCTCGCGGACGACGTCGCCGACCTGGGCGGCGCGGCGGCCGCCGTCGAGGAGGAGGACGTAGCGGCCCGGGGCGCGCGTCTGCGGGTCGGCGGTGACGGTGACGGTGGGGCCGCCCGGGAGGGCCGGGTCCAGGTCGACCGCGAGCACGCGGACGTCGTCCGGCCGCTCGTGGACGGGCGTGACGACGCGGCGCACGAAGAAGGCCGCGAGCCCGGAGACCCCGGCGGCGGCAAGGGAGGTGGCGCCCACGACGCCGGCTCCCGTCCAGGCCGCGACCCGGGCCGTGGTCCGCGCCCGACGGCGCGCGGTCGGGCCGACCGGGAGGACGCCGCGGACGGCCCCGAGGACGTCGCGCGCGCTCACGCGGCGGACCCCGACGGCGCGTCGGCACGGGCGACGCGGAGGGCGGCCCGCACGAGCGGCACCTGCAGCGGCAGCCGAAGCAGCGTGACGACCCGCCGGACGGCGCCCGCCCGCCCGGTCCCGCGCGCCCGCAGGGCCATCGAGACGTTGCCGGGCCACACGGCGAGCAGGAGCGCCGCGGCGAGCCCGCCGCCGAGCGACCGCGTGCGCGGGTGCGCCAGCGCCGCGGCGCAGCCGAGCTCGGCGGCACCGGAGGCCAGCACCCACGGTCGCGGCCGCCCCAGCACGAGGGGCACCGCGGGGGCGAAGACGCCCGGACGGACGAGGTGGACGGCGCCCGCGGTCCCGAGGAGGGCGGCGAGGCCGAGGGCGGTGCGCCCGGTCGCCGGGCCGGGGACGGGACGGGGGGCCATGGCGGCATCCTGCCCGCAGCCCCGGGCCGTCGGCACGGCCGGGCCGATCCCGCGCAGGCGGCGCCTCCCGGCGGCAGGATCGACAGGTGGCCCCTCCCCCGCCCCGCCCGCCCGCCCGCGCCGACGCCGGGACCGGCGACGCCCCGGCGGACCTGCGCCTGCCCGTGCTGCCGCCCGTCGAGCCGATGCTCGCGAGAGCGGCCGCGGCGGTCCCCGACCCGGCGGCCACCGAGGGCGGGCTGTGGTTCGAGCCGAAGTGGGACGGCTTCCGCTGCGTCGTCTTCTACGACGGCGACCGGGACGACCCGGTCGTCGAGCTCGGCAGCCGCGGCGGGAAGTCGCTGACGCGCTACTTCCCCGAGGTGGTGGCCGAGCTCGTCGCCCAGCTCGGCACGGCCCGCTGCGTCGTCGACGGGGAGCTCGTCGTCCGCGCCGGCCGCCCCGGCGCCGAGCGGCTCGACTGGGACACGTTGTCCCAGCGCATCCACCCCGCGGCGTCCCGGGTGCGGCTGCTCGCCGAGCAGACGCCCGCGTCCTTCGTCGCCTTCGACCTGCTCGCCGACGGCGACGACGACCTCACCGGCCGGCCCGCCGAGGAGCGGCGCGCCCTCCTCGAGGAGCGCTGGGGCGACGTACGGGCGCCGCTGCACCTCACCCGCCGCACCGACGACGCCGACGTGGCCCGCCGGTGGCTCGAGGTCTTCGAGGGGGCGGGGCTCGACGGCGTCGTCGCCAAGCCGCGGACGGCCGTCTACGAGCAGGGCCGCCGCGTCATGACGAAGGTCAAGCACGCGCGGACCGCCGACGTCGTCGTCGTCGGCTACCGCGTCCACAAGAGCGGGGCGGGCGTCGGGTCCCTCCTGCTCGGGCTGCGGGCGGGCGACGGCGCCGAGGCCGGGGTCCCCGGCGAGGCGGGCGCCGGGGGCTTCCACCAGGTGGGCGGGGCGTCCGCCTTCACGGCGGCCCGGCGGCTGGAGCTCGTCGAGGAGCTCGCCCCCCACGTCGAGCGCGACGACGCCGGCGAGCCGCTGCGCGGGGCCGGCGAGCGGAACCGCTTCTCCCGCGACCGGGACGGGTCCTTCGTCGTCGTGCGGCCCGAGCTCGTGTGCGAGGTCGCGTACGACCAGCTGGAGAAGGGCCGCTTCCGGCACGTCGCGCGCTTCCTGCGCTGGCGCCCGGACCGGGACCCGCTGTCCTGCACGTGGGACCAGCTCGACGTCCCCGCCGACCACGACCTCGCGGACGTCCTCGCCCGGACGTGAGGCCGCGCCGCCGCAGCTGCCGCCCGGGGTGCCGCCGCGGACGCCGTCGGTAGCCTGCGGGCGTGCCCGAGGACCCCGCCGCCCAGCCCGCCCCCGACGACGCCGCCGGGACGGTCGTCGTCCTCACCGAGGAGGCCCTCGGCGCGGACGACGCCGCCCGCATCGCCGCGCTCCACGCCGAGACCGGCGTCGTCGCGCCGTACCGCGTGCTCGTCCCCGCCGACACCGAGCGCTCGCTGCTCGCGGACGTCGTCGACCACCTAAGCCTCTTCGAGCTCCGCGAGGCCCTGGCCACGATCCGCGAGGGCCAGCCGGACCCGCAGGAGGCCCGGGCGGACGCCGACGCCGCGCTCGCCGCCTCGCTCGCCGCCCTGCGCGGTACCGACCACGCCGTGGCCGGCGGCGAGGTCGTCGCCGACGACCCCTTGCCCGCCCTGCAGGCGGCCGTGGACGCCGGCGGCGTCCACGAGGTCGTCGTCGTCACCCGCCCGCACGCCGTCGAGGACACCGTCGGCCGCGACTGGGCGTCGCGGGCGCGCGACCACCTCGGCGTCCCCGTCCTGCACGTCTACGCCGGGACCGCGCACCTCGGCTGAGACCGGGCCCGCGCCGCCGGGCGGCGGCCCCGTGCCGCCGCTAGCGTCGCGCCATGACGGAGACCGACCCCTCGACCCACGAGGACCGGCAGCACGTGCTGCAGCAGGTCCTCCTCTCGCTCAAGCACCTCCAGGGCACCCCGCCGTCGGAGGTGCAGCCGCAGCTGGAGCGCGCGCTGGCCGAGGCCGGGCTGCCCGACCAGCCGGCGCCGTGGCTGCGCGACACGAGCGCGGAGCTGTCCGCCGGGCGGCTCGTCGTCGTCAGCCCCCGCGAGATCCCCGACGAGGTGGAGCACCTCGAGCCCGACCCCGAGCAGCACGCGGCCGGCTGAGCCGCCGCACGACGCACCGGAGGGCCGGCACCGCACCGCGGTGCCGGCCCTCCGGTGCGTCCGGGGCTCAGGTCTCATCGGGGCCCTCGGGGTCGTCCTCGTCGTCCCAGTAGCCCGAGCGCGCCTGGCCGCTGCCGTCGGCGTCCTCGGGCGCCCCGCTCGTGAGGTGGATCCCCTGCCGCCACGCGTCCTCGGGCTCGACGCCCTCGACCGCCGTGGTGCCCACGGGCTCGTGCGCCGGCGTCCCGGGGCTCGCCTCCGAGGGCACCGCCACGGTCCGGGTCGCGTCGTGGGGGCCGGGGGCGTCCGTCGTGCCGTCGTCGGGGGTGCTCATGGGCCCCAGCATGGCCGCCGGGGAACGCCCGCGCGCGGCGCCGTGTTGGCACGGGCATGAGCCAGACGACCTCCAGCACCCCGTCCGGCGACAGCACCGCCGCCGCTCCCGACCAGCAGGTCCCCCAGGTCCGCAAGACCGACGCCGAGTGGCGCGAGCAGCTCACGCCGCAGGAGTACGCCGTCCTCCGCAACGGCGGCACGGAGCGCCCGTACACGGGCGAGTACACCGACGAGAAGACGGTCGGCGTCTACCGCTGCCGCGCGTGCGGCACCGAGCTGTTCCGCTCGGAGACGAAGTTCGACTCGCACTGCGGGTGGCCGTCCTTCTACGCCCCGCTCGCGGAGGACCGCGTCCGCTACATCAGCGACCGCTCGATGGGCATGACGCGCACCGAGGTCCGCTGCGCGGCGTGCGACGGCCACCTCGGCCACGTCTTCGAGGGCGAGGGCTACGGCACCCCGACCGACCAGCGCTACTGCATCAACTCGATCTCGCTGACGCTGCAGCCCGAGCGCCCGTGACGGCCGACGGCGTGCGCCGGGCGTCCGCCGCCGAGCTCGACGCGCCGACGCTGCACGCCCTGCTCCGCCTGCGGGTCGACGTCTTCGTCGTCGAGCAGGAGTGCGCCTACCCCGAGGTGGACGGCAAGGACCTCCTCCCCGGCACCGAGCACGTCTGGCACGTCGGCGACGGCGCCCCCCGCGACGGCGAGCAGGTGGCCGTCGCGGCGGCGCTGCGCGTGCTCGAGCAGCCCGGCGGCTCCCGGGCGCCGCGGCGCGTCGGCCGGGTCGTCACGGCCCCCGACGCGCGCGGCCGCGGCCTCGCGGGCCTCCTGCTCGACGACGTCGTGGCCCGCCACGGCGACGTCGACCTCGTCCTCGACGCCCAGTCGCACCTCGCCGGCTGGTACGGCCGCCACGGCTTCGAGGTCGTCGGCGAGGAGTTCCTCGAGGACGGCATCCCCCACGTGCCGATGCGTCGGCGCGGCGCGGACGCCTGACGCCCGCACGCGCCCCGCACGACGAGAGGCCCCGGACCACCCGGTCCGGGGCCTCTCGTCGTCGGCGGTCAGGAGCGGCCGGTGCGGCTCAGGGCAGGCGCTCGACCAGCTCGGCGGCGGTGATGCGCGGCCCCGTGTAGAACGGCAGCTCCTCGCGCACGTGGCGACGGGCCTCCGTGGCCCGCAGCTCGCGCATGAGGTCGACGATGCGGTGCAGCTCGTCGGCCTCGAAGGCCAGCAGCCACTCGTAGTCGCCGAGGGCGAAGGCGCTCACGGTGTTGGCCCGCACGTCCGGGAACGGCATGGCGGCCATGCCGTGGTCGCGGAGCATCTTCTTGCGGTCCGCGTCCTCGAGCAGGTACCAGTCGTAGGACCGGACGAAGGGGTACACGCAGCAGTACGCGCGCGGCTCCTCGCCGGCCATGAACGCCGGGACGTGGCCGCGGTTGAACTCGGCGGGGCGGTGGAGGCCCGTCGAGGACCACACGGGCTCGAGGACGGCGCCGACGGCCGAGCGGCGCAGCCGGGCGTAAGCCGCCTGCAGCGCCTCGACGGTCGGCGCGTGCCACCAGACCATGAGGTCGGCGTCCGCGCGCAGCGCGCTGACGTCGTAGAGACCGCGGACGGTGACGTCGGGGTCCGCCGCGAGGAGCTCGGTGAGCTCGGCCAGGGCGGCGGGCCGGGCGTCGTCCGCCAGACGGCCGGCCGACCGGTACACCGACCACGTCGTGTACCGGATGGTGTCGTTGATCTCCGCGGCGGTGGGGGTGGCCACCTGCTCGGCGGGGGCTGCCGGGGTGCTCGCGCTCACGCGCCCATGGTCCCAGGCCCGGCGGGGCCCGCCGTCCCCGGGGCCGCGGCGCCCGCGGCCGTCGCCCCGAGGTCCGCGACGACGTCGCGCGCCGCGGCCCGCGCCACCGCGACGCAGGCCGGCACCCCGACGCCCTCGTACGTCGAGCCCGCGAGGACGAGGCCGGCGGCGCCCGCCGCGGCCTCCCGGGCCCGGTCGACGCGCCCAGCGTGGCCGACGTCGTACTGCGGCAGCCCGTCCCGCCAGCGGTCCACCCGGCCGGCGACGACGGGCAGGTCGCGGCCGAGGAGCCCGCCCACCTCGGCGGCCGCCGTGGCGACGAGGTCGGCGTCGTCGCGGTCGAGCGCGGCGTCGTCGCCCGCGCGCCCGGCCGACACGCGGAGGACGGCGAGGTCGCCCGCCGCGCGCCCCAGCCAGCCCCACTTCGTGCTCGAGAAGGTGGCCGCCTTGACGAGGCCCCCCTCCACGGGCGGCACGAGGAGACCGGAGCGGCGCACGTCCGCCATGGCCGCGCCGGGCACCGCCAGCGTGGCGATGGCGCTGCTCGCCGTCCGGACCTCCGCGAGCGCCGCCGACGCCGCCGGCACGGCGTCGCGCAGGAGCCGGGACGCCGCCGGGGCGGGCAGCGCGACGACGACGGCGCGGGCCCGCAGCTCCCCGCCCCGCGTGCCGACGACCCAGCGGGCGCCGTCGTGCGTGCCGCCGAGGCCGTCGCCGACGGCCTCGGGCGCCGCGCGGCGCAGGGCCGTCGCGGGAGTCGCGGTCCGCAGGTCCCCGCCCCCCGCGACGACGGAGCGCTCGAGCGCCTCGGCGAGCCGCCCGACGCCCCCGGCGACGCCGGCGAAGACGGGCGCGCCGACCCCCGGGCCGCCCGCGACGGGGGCGGGCCCCGCGGTCGTCGGGGCGTCGGCGGCGACGGCGGGCACGGGCGCCGGCGGGACCGCGGGCGGCGCGAGGAGGGGCTCGGCCGCGGTGGCCAGGTGCCACAGCGCGGGGACGGTCGAGCGCAACGACAGGCGGTCGGCGCTGCCGGCGTAGACCCCGCCGAGCAGCGGCTCCACGAGCCGGTCGACGACCGCACGCCCCACCCGGCCCTCGACCCAGGCCGCGACGGCGACGTCCTGCGTGCCCTCCGGCAGCGGCCGCACGCGCTCGCCGGCGACGCGGGCGACCTCGCCCGCGTCGAGCAGGCCGGCGAGGTGCGCCGTCGTGCGGGGCACGCCCATGACCGTGCCGGGGGGCAGCGCGTGCAGCCGCCCGCGGGTGGCGACGGCCGGCGGCACGGCCTCCGGGTGGACGACGTCCTCCCCCAGCCCGAGCTCGCGCACGAGCGCCACGGCCTCGGGACGGCGCGCGAGGAGGGACTCGGGCCCGGTGTCGACGAGCAGCGGCCCGCCGTCGGGCCCGGCGACGTCGAGCGCCCCGCGGGACAGCACCCCGCCCGTCCGGGCCGACGCCTCGAGCACGACGACGGGCAGCCCCGCGGCCAGGAGGTCACGGGCGGCGACGAGGCCGCTGACGCCCGCGCCGACGACGACGACGGGGGCGGTCACGCGGCGGTGCCGCTCTCCGTCTCCTCGTGCACGAGGTCGACCACGCGGTGGAGGACGTCGGGGTCGGTGGTCGGCAGGACGCCGTGGCCCAGGTTGAAGATGTGGCCGGGCGCCGCGCGCCCGGCCTCGAGGACGTCGAGGACCCGCTCGCGCACCACGGGCCACGGCGCGAAGAGCGCCGCCGGGTCGAGGTTGCCCTGCAGGGCGACCGGTCGCCCCGCGCCAGCGGCGGTCCGGCGCGCGGCCTCGTCGAGGGGCACGCGGAAGTCCACGCCGACGACCTCGGGCCCGGCCTCGGCCATGGCGCCGAGGAGCTCGCCCGTGCCGGTGCCGAAGTGGATGCGCGGCACGCCGAGGTCGGCGACGCCCTCGAGGACGGCCCGCGAGTGCGGCAGCACGTAGCGCCGGTAGTCGGCGAGCGGCAGGGCGCCGACCCACGAGTCGAAGAGCTGGACGGCGCTCGCGCCGGCCTCCACCTGGACGCGGAGGAAGGTCGTCGTCAGCTGCGCCAGGCGGGACATCAGCGCGTCCCACAGGCCCGGGTCGCCGTACATGAGCGCCTTGGTGTGCTCGTGGTTCTTGCTGGGCCCGCCCTCGACGAGGTAGCTGGCGAGGGTGAAGGGGGCACCGGCGAACCCGAGCAGCGGCACGTCGCCGAGCTCCCGCACGAGCATCCGCACGGCCTCGTCGACGTAGCCGACGGCCGACGGGTCGAGCACGGGCATCGCGTCGACGGCCGCCGCGGTGCGCACCGGCTCCGCGATGACCGGGCCGGTGCCGGGGACGATGTCGAGGTCGACGCCCGCCGCCGCGAGCGGCACGACGATGTCGCTGTAGAGGACGGCCGCGTCCACGCCGTAGCGGCGCACGGGCTGGAGCGTGATCTCGGTGACGAGGTCCGGCGTCCGGCAGGCCTCGAGCATCGCCGTCCCCGCGCGCACCTCGCGGTACTCCGGCAGGGAGCGGCCCGCCTGGCGCATGAACCACACGGGCGTCCGGCGGCCGCGGCGCCCGGCGGCGGCGGCCGCGAAGGGACCGGCCGCGGGGCCCGTCGCCGGCGTCGCTCCCGGGTCCCCGACGGGGGGCCGGTCGTCGGTCGCGGGGGTCCGGTCGTCGGTCACGGGGGTCACCTCGGGCACCCGCCGATCGTCCCACGGCGTGGCGGGCCGTCTCGTCCGCACCCCGGGCCCGCGGGCGACCTAGCCTGCGGGCGTGGGAGCGGATCGCAGGGCCGGCGGAGGCCGCACGGGCGCCGGCGGGCCGGGCCCGTCGGTCGTCGAGCGCGCCACCGCGAGCCTGCGCGGCGCCCGCACCCGCCCCGAGGTCCGCCTCGCCGAGGTGCCGGCCCCCGCCCGGGTGGCGCCCTTCGCCATCGCCCTGTCCGCGGACGTCGTCCGCGCCGCCGGCGGCGAGGAGGACGACCTGGCCACCGGCCGCTTCGTCCTCCTCCACGACCCGGCGGGCCAGGAGTCCTGGGAGGGCGACCTGCGCGTCGTCACCTTCGCGCGGGCGGAGCTCGACCCCGAGACCGGCGCCGACCCCCTGCTCGGGGACGTCGGCTGGTCGTGGTTCCTCGACGCCCTGGCCGAGGGCGGCGCCGAGCACGTCGCCGCCGGCGGCACGGTGACCCGCGTCCTGTCCGAGAGCTACGGCAGCCTCGCCGAGCGGCCCCCGACGGTCGAGCTCGAGGTGCGCGCGTCCTGGTCCCCCGTCGGCGGTCCCGACGTCGTCGGCGACCACCTCCGGGCGTGGGCCGACCACCTCCTGTGCACCGTGGCGGGCCTGCCCCCGCTGCCCGAGGGCGTCACCGCCCTCCCCCGCCGCACCTCCTGACGCCCCGCGACGCCGCCCGGCGCGGCGGACCGCGCCCCTCCCCGACGGCGACCGCGCCGTCCCCGCGCCTCCTCGTGGTGCCCCCGACGACGTCGCCGGGCCACGCCGCCCGGGCGCCGGGACGCGTCCCCAGGTTCCCCACAGGTCCGGCTCAAGTGGTCGGACGTCGGTGCCGATGGGACGGCATGTGGCGCCCACGGAAGGGCGCCCGAGAGGAGCCCACCGTGTCCGCACCTGCCACCGTCCCGCCGCGCGGCGCCGCGCCGACCGTCCTCGGCCCCGCCGTCGCGCGGATCCCGAGCCAGAGCGCCCGCACGCAGCGGCAGGCCGCCGCCGACCGCGGCACCGCCCTCGTCGCCCTCTCCTCGGGCTCGCTCCGCCGCGCCGCCGTGCGCGTCCTGCGCTCCGTCGGCGCCCGCGAGGTCCTCGCCGCCCCCGACGCCGGCGCCGCCCGCTCCCTCGCCACCCGCCGCGCCGGCACGGTCTGCCTCGTCCAGCCGTCGTTCGGCGGCGGCACCGGTCTCGGCCTCGTCCGCGACGCGGCCGCCGGCGGCTGGGCCACCACCGTCGTCGTCGACCACCGCCGCGAGGGCGCCGACGCGGCCGCCGCCGCCGACGCCGCCCTCACCGCCGGCGCCCGCTGCTACCTCGTCGTCGACCCCGCCGACGAGGACGACGCCGACCCGCGCCGCACCGCCCGACCGGACGCCATCGCGCCGACCGGCGCGTGGGACGAGCTCTCCGAGCGCGAGGTGCAGGTCATCTCCCTCGTCGCCGAGGGCCGTTCCAACCGCGACGTCGGCGAGGTCCTCGGCCTCTCCGCCCTCACCGTCAAGAGCCACCTCGCCCGCATCGCCCGCAAGCTCCGCACGGGCGACCGCGCCGAGATGGTGGCGATCGCCATGCGCGCGGGCCTCGTCGGCTGAGGCACCTACGGTGACCTCATGACCGAGGGCACCGACTCCCGCTCGACCACCGGCGGCGGCACCGCGCAGGAGCGCGGCGCCGCCGCCGACCCGTCCTCCGAGCCGACGCCCGAGGCCCCGCCCCTGCCCGTCCTCACCGAGCCGGCCGAGGGCGTCCCGGACGTCGTCGCCGACCCGGCCGCCCTCGCCGCCGCCGCCGCCCGGCTGGCCGCCGGCACGGGCCCCGTCGCCGTCGACGCCGAGCGCGCGTCCGGCTACCGCTACGGCCAGCGCGCCTTCCTCGTGCAGCTGCGCCGGGAGGGCACCGGCACCCTCCTCGTCGACCCCGAGGCGCTGCGCGACCTCTCCCCGCTGCAGGACGCCATGGGCGACGCCGAGTGGGTCCTCCACGCCGCCTCCCAGGACCTCGCGTGCCTCGCCGAGGTGGGCCTCCGTCCCGGCGGCGACCTCGTCGACACCGAGCTCGGCGCCCGCCTCGCGGGCTTCCCCAAGGTCGGCCTCGCCGCCGTGCTGCAGCGCCTGCTCGGCGTGGACCTGGCCAAGGAGCACTCCGCCGTCGACTGGTCGACGCGCCCCCTGCCCGAGCCGTGGCTGCGCTACGCCGCCCTCGACGTCGAGCTGCTCCTGCCCCTGCGCGACGCGCTGCTCGCCGTCCTGGCGGAGCAGGGCAAGACCGGGTGGGCCCGCGAGGAGTTCGCCGCCGTCCGGGACGCGCCGCCGCCCGCGCCGCGCGTGGACCCGTGGCGCCGCGTGTCGGGGCTGCACGCCGTCCGCTCGCGGCGGCAGCTGGCCGTCGTGCGCGAGCTGTGGGCCGAGCGGGAGCGCCTGGCCGCCGCGCGCGACGTCGCCCCGGGGCGCGTGCTGCCCGACCGCGCCGTCGTCGCCGCCGCGGCCGCCATGCCGACGAGCCCGGCGGCCCTCGCGGCGCTGCCCGTCTTCTCGGGGCCGGCGAACCGTCGGCGCGCGGCCACCTGGCTCGAGGCCGTGCGCCGCGGGCAGGCCGTGCCCGAGGCCGAGCTGCCCCGCACCACCGCCCCGGCCGGCGGCCCGCCGCCGCCGCGCGCGTGGAAGGACCGCGACCCGGCGGCGGCCGCCCGGCTGGCGGCCGCGCGCGAGGTCGTCGCCGCCGCCTCCGAGGAGCACGACGTCCCCCTGGAGAACCTCCTCCAGCCGGACCTGCTGCGCCGCACGTGCTGGGAGCCGCCCACGCCGGCGACGCCCGCGGCCGTGGCCGACGCGCTGGCCGCGGGCGGCGCCCGCCCGTGGCAGGTCGACCTCCTGGCCGGCCCCCTGGCGGACGCCTTCGCGGCGTCGGCTCAGCCGGCGGGCTGACCCCCGTCGGCGCCCCGGCGCGCGGCGCTGGCGCGCTGGGCCGGGGAGCCCGGCTGCAGCACCGACCGACGGCGCGAGTAGGCGAAGTAGACGACGACGCCGAGCAGCATCCACAGCAGGAAGCGCAGCCACGTCTCGCCCGTGAGGTTGAGCATGAGGTAGACGCACGCCAGGACCGAGAGCGTCGCCACGACCGGCAGAGCGGGCACCCGGAACGAGCGCCGGAGGTCGGGCCGCGTGCGCCGCAGGACGACGACGCCGATCGACACGAGCACAAAGGCGAAGAGCGTGCCGATGTTGACGAGGAGCGCGAGCTCCTCGAGCGGCACGAGCGCGGCGACGACGGCGATGACGCCGCCGGTGATCATGGTGATGCGGTACGGCGTCCCGTGCGTCGGGTGCGTCCGCGCCAGGCCGCGCGGGAGCAGGCCGTCACGCGCCATCGCGAAGGCGACGCGGGTCTGGCCGATGAACAGGATCATGACGACCGAGACGAGGCCGACGCAGGCGCCGACCGCGACGAGCGCGCCCATCCAGCCCACGCCCACCGCGGTGAAGGCGGTGGCGAGCGGGGCGCCGTCGGCCGGGTCGATCTCCGAGTACGGCTGGACGCCGGTGACGACGAGCGAGACGGCCACGTAGAGCACGGTGACGATGGCGAGCGAGCCGAAGATGCCGAGCGGCAGCGCCTTCTGCGGGTTCTTCGTCTCCTCGGCCGTCGTCGCGACGACGTCGAAGCCGATGAAGGCGAAGAAGACGAGCGCCGCGGCGGCGACGACGCCGCCGACCCCGAAGGCGGTCGGCGTCAGGCCGAAGATCGTCTCGACGAGCGGCGAGGTGAGGAAGCCCGCGTCCTCGGGGGCCGACGGCTGCGCCGGCGGGACGAAGGGGCTCCAGTTGGCGGTGTCGACGAAGGCGAGGCCGACGCCGATGACGGCGAGCACGACGAGGACCTTGATCGCCGTGATGACCTGGTTGACGCGGCTCGACAGCTTGATGCCGGTGACGAGGACGACCGTGAGGCCGAGCACGAGCAGCGCCGCGGGCAGGTTGAGGACGCCGTCCTCCGCCGAGGCGATCGCCGGCGGCACCGTGACGCCGAAGAGCTGCTCGAGGACCACGCCCAGGTAGGCGCTGAACGACGTCGCGACCGCGGAGGCGCCGACGACGAACTCCAGGACGAGGTCCCAGCCGATGATCCAGGCGACGAGCTCGCCCATCGTCGCGAACGAGAACGTGTACGCGCTGCCCGCCACCGGCACCGTCGAGGCGAGCTCGGCGTAGCAGAGGGCCGCGAGGCCGCAGGCGATCGCGGCGATGACGAAGGACACCGCGACGGCCGGCCCCGCGTTGCCGCCGGCCGCCTGGCCGGTGAGGACGAAGATGCCCGCGCCGACCGAGACGCCGACGCCGAAGACGACGAGGTCGAGGGCCCCGAGGTTCTTCTTGAGCCGGTGCTCCGGCTCCTCGGTGTCCCTGATGGACTGCTCGACGCTCTTGCTCCGGAGGACGCTCACGGCGTCGGACGCTAGTCCTCCCGGTGCGGCGCGCGCGCCGCGGCGCGCGGCCCCGTCGCGTCCGTGTCGTCGGCGTCGCCCGTGCCGCCGGTGGCGAGCGCCGACACGCGCCCGAGGACGTCGCGGGCGACGTCCTGCGCCGTGAGGCCGACCTCGTCGAGGACCTCGGCGCGCTCGCCGTGGTCGAGGAAGGCGGTGGGCAGCCCGGCGACGTGGACGGGCACGTCCGTGCCGGCGTCGGCCAGCTCGTCCCGCAGCCGGCTGCCGACCCCGCCGTGGCGCAGGCCGTCCTCGACGACGAGCACGAAGCGGTGGGCCGCGGCGGTCCGCAGCAGCGCCGGGTGCACCGGCAGGACCCACCGCGGGTCGACGACGGTCGCGGTGATGCCGTGCGCCTGAAGCCGCTCGGCGACGTCGAGGCACAGCCGGGCCAGCGCCCCGACGGCGACGACGAGCACGTCGGCACGGGAGCCGTCGCCCGTGCTCGCGAGGACGTCGGGGGCGCCCCAGGTGCCCGGGTCGAGCCGCGCGACCGCCTCGACGTCGGCGGGCGCCGAGCCCTTGGGGTAGCGGACGACGGTGGGCGCGTCGTCGACGCCGACGGCCTCGCGCAGCTCCTCGCGCAGGCGGGTGCCGTCGCGCGGGGCGGCGAGCCGCAGGCCGGGGACGTGCTGGAGGAGCGCGAGGTCCCACATGCCGTGGTGGCTGGGGCCGTCGGGGCCGGTGACGCCCGCGCGGTCGAGGACGAAGGTGACGCCCGCCCGGTGGAGGGCGACGTCCATGAGCACCTGGTCGAAGGCGCGGTTGAGGAAGGTCGCGTAGAGGGCGACGACGGGGTGCAGGCCGGCGAAGGCGAGCCCCGCGGCCGAGGTGGCGGCGTGCTGCTCGGCGATGCCGACGTCGACGACCCGGTCGGGCATCTCCGCGGCCATCTTGTGCAGCCCGACGGGGATGAGCATGGCCGCGGTGACGCCGACGACGTCGTCGCGCTCGCGGGCCACCCGGAGGACCTCGTCGGCGAAGACCGAGGTCCACGACGCGCGCGCCGGGGCCCCGCCGGCCGCGGGCACGGGGGCGCCCGTCACCGGGTCGATGATCCCGACGGCGTGGAACTGGTCGGCCACGTCGGCCAGCGCCGGGGCGTAGCCGTGCCCCTTGTGCGTGAGGGCGTGGACGATGACGGGGGCGCCGTAGTCCTTGGCGGCGCGCAGCGCCCGCTCGAGCGCCTCGAGGTCGTGGCCGTCCACCGGGCCGAGGTACTTGAGGCCCAGGTCCTCGAAGAGCCCCTGCGGCGCGACGATGTCCTTGAGGCCCTTCTTCACGCCGTGGAGCGCGTCGTAGGCCAGGCGGCCCGGCGTGCCGCCGCGGTGCAGCGCCTGCTTGCCCCAGTCGAGGAAGCGCTCGTAGCCGCGCGTGGCCCGCAGCGTCGAGAGGTGGTGCGCCATGCCGCCGATCGTCGGCGCGTAGCTGCGCTCGTTGTCGTTGACGACGACGACGAGCGGCCGGTCGGACGAGGCCGCGATGTTGTTGAGCGCCTCCCAGGCCATGCCGCCGGTGAGGGCGCCGTCGCCGACGACCGCGACGACCGAGCGGCCGTCCTCCCCGCGCAGGGCCCGGCCGCGGGCGATGCCGTCGGCCCAGGACAGGGACGTGCTGGCGTGGGAGTTCTCGACGACGTCGTGCTCGGACTCCGCCCGGCACGGGTAGCCCGCGACGCCGCCGCGCGTGCGCAGGGTGGAGAGGTCCTGGCGCCCGGTGAGGAGCTTGTGCACGTAGGACTGGTGGCCCGTGTCGAAGACCACGGTGTCGGACGGGCTGTCGAAGACCCGGTGGACGGCGATCGTCAGCTCGACGACGCCGAGGTTCGGGCCGAGGTGGCCACCGGTGCGCGAGACCGACTCGACGAGGTGGGCGCGGACCTCGTCGGCGAGCTGCCGGAGCTCGGCCGGCGAGAGGTCACGCAGGTCCTGCGGCCCGCGGACGCGGGGCAGCACCCCGGCGCGCTGGAGCACGGCACCCGCGACCGGGGCCGGCGCCGGGGCCGTGGCCCGCTGCTGCGGGTCGGGCCCGCTCGGTTCGCCGCTCGCCACGTCAGACCACCTCGTCCCGGCCCTCGTGGGGCCGCCTCGCGTCGCGGCGGGCACGCCCGCCGCCGGGGGGCCCACTGTAGGTCGGCCCCTCCGGCGGGGTGCGCCGACCCACCCGTCGGGGGCGTCAGAGCGAGCGGACGACGCGGGCGCCGGCGAGGGCCTGCTCGACGAGGACCGCCCCCTCCTCCACGGCGAGCAGCCGCAGCCGCTCGGCCTCGAGGGCCTCGAGCGCCTGGTCGACGACGCGGGACCCGACGGCGCCCGACAGGTCCGCGCGCAGCGTGGCGACGGCCCGCCGCAGGCCGTCGAGCTGGGCGCCGGCGTGGAGGACGGCGAGGCGGGCGAGGACCGCGGGCTGCCGGACGAGGACGTCGTGGCCGCGGTAGTCGGGCGGGCAGGTGTCGAGCAGCCAGGCCTGCGCCTTCCGCTGCCAGTCCTCGGCCCCGGGCGGCGGCACCGCGGCGGGCCAGCCCGGCGGGGTGCCGCGGGCGTCCGCCCGCATCCGCACGGGCGCGGCGCCGGGCGGGCGCCGCGGCCGCCCGGGCCGGACGGCACCGGCGTCGGGCGCCCGCGGCCGCTCCCCCGGCGTCCGTCCGCCGTCCGGGCCGCGCCCGCCCCACCCGTCGCCCGCGCTCATCGCCCCATGGTGCGCCCGCCCACCGACAGCACCGACAGCCGGCAGCGCCGGCGACGCCGACGGCGGGCGCGACCTCAGCGCTCGGCCGTCCCGCCGGCGTCGGCCCGCAGGACGAGACCCGCGGGCAGCCCGTCGACGCGCGCCGGCCCGGCGGCCGGCACGTCCACGCGGACGCGCTCGCCCCGGACCCGGAGCCCGTCCACCCGCACCGCGCCCAGCGCGGCGCGGCCGTCGGCGTCGCGCAGCGGGTCGAGCGCCACCGTGCCCGCCGGGACGTCCGGCCGCAGCCCCGCCGCGGCGCCGAGCACGACGACGGCCGACGCGGCCGACCACGCCTGCGGGCGGCAGGCCGCCGGGTAGGGCACGGGCGCCGGCACCTCGGCCGCCGTGTCCCCGCCGTGCAGCTCCGGCAGCCGGTCGGCGAACTCGGCCGTGGCGCGCAGGAGGCCGCCGGCCAGCGACGTCGCCGTGGCGTGGTGGCCGGTCCGCGCGAGGCCCGCGACGACCACGGCCGTGTCGTGGGCCCACACGCTGCCGCCGTGGTAGCTCAGCGGCGAGAAGCCGCCGCTGCGCGAGGACAGCGTGCGCAGGCCGCGCCCGCAGTCCATGTCGGGCCCGGCGAGGCGGCGGGCGACGTCGGCCTCCTCGTCGCGCGTCAGCAGGCCCGTGCCGAGCAGGTGCCCGGCGTTGCTCGTCATCGTGTCGACGGGGCGCTTCGCGGCGTCGAGCGCGATGGCGGGGAAGCGGCCCGCGGCGTCCTCGACCCAGAAGGAGGCGCGGAAGCGGTCGGCCAGCCGCGCCGCCCAGGCGCGCCAGCGGTCCCCCTCCCCCGGCCCGCCGAGGGCGTCGAGCAGCGCGGCACCGCCGAGCGCCGCCTCGTGGGCGTAGCCCTGCACCTCGCACAGGGCGATGGGGGCGGTCGCCAGCGAGCCGTCGGCCCACTGGACCGAGTCGCCGGAGTCCTTCCACCCCTGGTTGGCGAGGCCCCGGCCCGTCGTGTCGACGTACTCGAGGAGCCCGTCGCCGTCGCTGTCGCCGGAGTCGGCCATCCACCCGAGCGCCGCCCGCAGCGCGGGCAGCAGGGTGGTGACGCGCGCCGGGTCCATGCCCCACCGCCAGGCGTCGTGGAGCAGGCAGACCCACAGCGCCGTCGCGTCGACCGTCCCGTAGTACAGCGGCGGCAGCGCGAAGGCGCCGTGGCCGCCGTCCCCGGCGAAGCCGTCGCGCCGCACCTCGTGGAGCACCTTGCCGGGCTGCTCCGCCGTCAGCGGGTCGTCCCGGCGGCCCTGCAGCCGGGCGAGGAGCTCGAGCGTCGACGCCGCGAGGTCGGTGCCCAGCGGCAGGAGCATGCGCGCCGCCCACAGCGAGTCCCGCCCGAAGAGCGTGAGGAACCAGGGCGCGCCGGCCGCGAGGAACGGCAGGTCCGGCGCCGCGGCGGTCGCCAGGCGCAGCCCCGCGAGGTCCCGGAGGGCGGCGGTCGTCGCCGAGGGCAGGCGCCGGTCGTCGGCGACGACGTCGACCGTCCAGGACTCCGCGGCCGACGGCGCCGGCGGCGCCACGACGACCGCCCCCTCCTCCGTGGCCGTCAGCCGCCACGCGACCTCGGCCGTGCCGCCCGGGGGCAGCGCGACACGCCAGCGCAGGACGGCCCCGCCCCGCTCGCCGCCCGCCCCGACGTGCGCCCCCTCGGCCACGAGGGAGGCCCGGACCCCGCCGGCGCCCCACGCGGTCGCGCCG
This sequence comes from Pseudokineococcus lusitanus, assembly GCF_003751265.1. NCBI lineage: Bacteria > Bacillati > Actinomycetota > Actinomycetes > Kineosporiales > Kineosporiaceae > Pseudokineococcus > Pseudokineococcus lusitanus. The sequence continues at coordinate 64,021 of NZ_RJKN01000011.1, read as the reverse complement.
GTCGCGCTGGTCCCGCCCGTGCCGCCGGCGTGGGCCGGCAGGGCCGCGGGCGCCGGCAGGCCCTGCTTGACCGCGTCCATCCGCGCGAGGTCGCCCGCCACCTCGACGACGACGTCCGCCACGACGTCCGTGCGGGCCGAGGAGCGCAGGACGACGCGCTCGGAGAACCCGTCGGTCGTCACGGCGAGGTGCCGCTCGACCCGCACGGTCGGGTCCGGCACGGGGTCGCCCAGGCCGCGGGCGACGCCGACGGCGAGGACGCCGCCGGCGACGGGGCTGACGAGCACGGGCACCGGCTCCTCGCCGCCGACGACGAGGCGGGCGCGGGACAGGACGCGGACGTCCCCGAGCCAGCCGCCCGTGGCGCCGTCCCCGCGCACCTGGCCGTCCGGGCCGCACCAGAGCTGCACCGGCGCGGCCACGGCCGCGACGAGGTCGTGCAGCCAGGGCTGCCGCGGGGGCCGGGGCGGCGCCCCCTCGCCGTCGGCGGCGGGGGCGGGGGCGTCGGTCATCGGCTCTCCTCGGTCGGACGGCGTCGTCGGTCGTGGCGGGCCGCCCGGCGGCCCGGTTGACAGGTCCGGCGGGCGTGCGCACAGTGTGCCCACGTCGATTTGATCGTTCAACACCGGGCGGCGGACGCCGTCGGGGCCGGGCACGAGGAGGTGTCGGAGGCCGTGGCACGACCGACGCTCGTCAGCGTCGCCCGCGACGCGGGCGTCTCCCGCCAGACCGTGAGCAACGCCCTCAACGCCCCCGACCGGGTGGCGCCGGAGACGCTCGCCCGCGTCCTCGACGTCGTCGAGCGCACCGGCTACCGCCCCTCCCGGGCCGCGCAGCAGCTGCGCACCCAGCGGGCGCAGTCGCTCGGCTTCCGCCTGCAGCCCCGCACGGACGGGATCGGCGGCACGGTCCTCGACGCCTTCCTCCACGCCCTCACCGAGGCCGCGCAGGACGTCGGCCACCGCGTGGTCCTCTTCACCGCCGCCGACGACGCGCAGGAGACCACGCGCGTCGAGGACCTCCTCGGCTCGCGCGCCGTCGACGGCTTCGTCCTCACCGGCACCCACCGCGACGACGCCCGCACCGCGTGGCTGGCCGGCCGCGGCGTCCCCCACACGTCCTTCGGCCGTCCGTGGCCGGCTGTCGGGGCCCCGGCGGAGCCGCCGGCCGCCGCCGGCGCCGAGGGCTGCTGGACCGACGTCGACGGCGCGGCCGGCACCGAGACCGCCACCCGGCACGTGTGGGCGCTCGGCCACCGGCGCGTCGCCTTCGTCGGCTGGCCCGCCGGCTCGGGCTCCGGCGACGACCGCCGCGAGGGCTGGGCGCGGGCGGTGCGCGACCTCACGGGCCGCGCCCCCTCGCCGCGCGACGACGCCCGGGTCGAGGACGGCGCCGCCCCCGGGCGCGCGGCGGTCCTCGCCCTCCTCGACGCCCCCTCGCCGCCCACGGCCGTCGTGTGCGCCAGCGACTCGCTCGCCCTCGGCGCCCGGGCCGCCGCCGTCGAGCGGCGGGCCGCCCTCGACGTCGTCGGCTTCGACGACACCCCGGTCGCCGAGGCCGTCGGGCTGACGAGCGTGCGCCAGCCGCTCGACGCCGCGGCCGCGTCCGTCCTCGAGCAGCTGCTCGCCCTCGTCGACGGCGAGCAGCCCCCCGTCCCGCGGCGCCTGCTGGCGCCGTCCCTCGCCGTCCGCCGCCCCGGCGGCTGACGCCCTCCCGACGCCCCCGCACCACCGACCCCGAGGAGACACCGATGTCCCGCACCCCCGGCCGCCGCGCGGCCCTGGCCCTCACCGGCGGCTCGCTCGTCGCCCTGCTCGGGCTGTCCGCCTGCGGCGGCAGCGGCTTCGACGACGGGGCCGCCACCGGCGGCGGCTCCGGCGACGCGACCGGCGACGGCGAGCTGAGCATCCTCATCGGCTCCAGCGGCCCGGCCGAGACCGAGGCCGTCGAGGCCGCCGTCGCGGCGTGGAGCGAGGAGTCCGGCACGGCGGCGACGGTCACCGTCGCCCAGGACCTCCCCCAGCAGCTGGCCCAGGGCTTCGCCGCCGGCTCGCCGCCCGACCTCTTCTACGTCAGCGCCGACCTCTTCCAGACCTACGCCCAGCAGGGCTCCCTGCTCGCGTACGGCGACGACCTCGAGGCGGCCGACGACTTCTACCCCGCGCTCGTGCAGTCGTTCACGTACGACGACCAGCTCTACTGCGCGCCGAAGGACTTCAGCACGCTGGCGCTGGAGGTGGACGACGGGGCGTGGGCCGAGGCGGGCCTCACCGACGCCGACGTCCCGACGACGTGGGACGAGCTCGCCGCCGTCGCGCAGCAGCTGCAGACGCCGGACCGCGCGGGCCTCACCTTCGCGCCCGAGTACGCCCGCGCGGGGGCCTTCATGGCCGCGGCCGGGGGCGGGCTGACGAACGCCGACCAGACCGAGGCCACGGCCGACTCGCCGGAGAACGTCGAGGCGCTCACCTACCTGCAGGGCCTCCTCGAGGACGGCTCGCTGCGCTACCCCGCCGACATCGGCGCGGGCTGGGGCGGCGAGGCGCTGGCCACCGGCGCCGCCGCCATGACCGTCGAGGGCAACTGGATCAGCGGCATCCGGACGGACTACCCCGACCTCGACTACAGCGTCTTCCCGCTGCCCGCGGGCCCCGCCGGCCCCGCGACGCTGACCTTCACGACCTGCTGGGGCGTCTCGGCGACGACGGGCGACGCCGACGCGGCCGTCGACCTCGTCGACCACCTCGTCTCCGCCGAGCAGCAGCTCGCCTTCGCCGAGGCCTTCGGGCCGATGCCGTCCGTGCAGTCCGCCGCGGACGCGTGGCGCGAGGCGTACCCCGACCAGGCCGCCTTCCTCGACGGCGCCGACGTCGCGCAGCCGGTGCTCAACCTCCCGGGCTCGAGCGACGTCGTCGCCGACCTCAACGCCCAGCTCGAGGGCCTGGCCTCCGGCGACCCCGCCGGCATCCTCGCCTCGGTCCAGGGCAACCTCGAGCCGGTCGTCGAGGCCGCGGGCTCCTGATGGCCGCCGCGGCAGCCCCGGCCGGGGGCAGCACCACGCGGGCACGGCCCGCCCCGGCGCCCCGGCGCCGGGGCGGGCGGCCGGGCGCCCGGGCCGAGGGCGTGGCCGGGTGGCTCTTCGTCGCGCCCGTCCTCGTCCTGCTCGGCCTGTTCCTCGTCGTGCCCATCGTCATGGCGCTGTGGGTGAGCGTCTCGGACTGGGACGGCATCGGCAGCCCGTTCTCGGGCGACGTCGGCTTCGTCGGCGCCGCCAACTACCGCGAGCTCGTCGCCGGCGGCGGGCTTGCGACGCAGGACTTCGGCACGGCGCTGCGCAACAACCTCTGGTACGTGCTGCTCGTCGTCCCGCTGCAGACGGCCGTCTCGCTCGGTCTGGCGCTGCTCGTCGGGCGCGCCGCCCTGCGCGGGCGCGGCTTCTTCCGCACGGCGTTCTACTTCCCGTCGGTGACGAGCTCGGTGGCCATCACCATCGTCTTCCTCTTCCTCTTCTCCTCGAGCGGCGTCGTCAACCGGCTCCTGGCGCTGCTCCGCGTCGAGGGGCCGAACTGGTTCGCCGACCCGCGCGGCGTCCTCCACGTGGTCCTCGGCGCCGTCGGGGTGGACGCCGGCCCCGCGGTCCTCACCGGGAACGGCGCCGTCGGCATCAGCTGGTGGGACTGGCTGGCCGGCCCCTCGGTCGCCATGTCGGCGCTCGTCCTCCTCGCCGTCTTCACGACCTCGGGCACCTTCATGCTGCTGTTCCTCGCGGGCCTGCAGCAGGTCTCCGGCGAGGTGCTCGAGGCCGCGTCCGTGGACGGCGCGAACGCCTGGCAGCGCTTCCGCCACGTCACGCTGCCGATGCTCCGGCCGACGCTCTTCACCGTCCTCACGCTCGGCCTCATCGGCACGTGGCAGGTCTTCGACCAGATCTACACGGGCACCCAGGGCGGCCCCGCCAAGACGACGGTCACGCCGGCGTACCTCTCGTACACGACGTCGTTCGTGTCCCAGGAGTGGGGCCGCGGCGCAGCCATCGCCTTCGTCCTCTTCGCCATCATCGTCACGCTCACCGTCGTCCAGCGGGTGCTGCTCACGGAGCGCGACGTGCCGCTGCGCCGCCGGTGGCGCGCCCGCGGGGGCGGCGGCGTGGGCACCACCGGCAGCGGCGTCCCCGCGGCGCCGGGCGGCCCCGGGGCGCCCGCGGCCGTCACCGCGGCGACGACCCCCGGCGCGACCAGCACGGGGGGCACCCGGTGACCGCCACCAGCACCGCGCGCGGGGCGACCACCGCCCCGCGCGGGTCCGACGCCCCGCCGGCCCGGCGGCGACGACGCCCCCTGCGCCGGCACGCGATCTACCTCGCGCTCGTCGCGATCTCGGTCGTCTACCTCTTCCCCTTCGCCATCCAGGTGGCGACGGCGTTCAAGACCGACGCCCAGGCGGCCGCCGAGCCGCTGACCCTCGTGCCGTCCCCCGCGACGACGGCCGCGCTGGAGCGGCTGCTCGCGAACAGCGACTTCCCGCTGTGGGCGGCCAACTCCGCGCTCGTCGCCGTCGTCGTGACGACGGGGCGCGTGCTCTTCGCGGCCATGGCCGGGTACGCGCTGTCGCGGCTGCACTGGCGCGGGCGGGCGGTCGTCTTCGCCGGCGTCGTGGCCGTCATGGCCGTCCCGCAGGTGGTCCTGCTCATCCCCAAGTTCCTCGTCATCAACCAGCTGGGGATCTACGACAGCTACGCGGGCATGGTCGTCCCGCTGCTGGCCGACGCGACGAGCGTCTTCATCATGAAGAACTTCTTCGACACGCTGCCCGTCAGCGTCGAGGAGGCGGCGCGGATCGACGGCGCCGGCGTCGTGCGCACCTTCTGGTCGGTCGTGCTGCCGATGGCCCGGCCCGCCCTCGTCACCGTGCTCATCCTCTCGTTCCAGGGGTCGTGGAACGAGCTGTCGCACTTCATCGTCTCGACCCAGAGCCCGGAGCTGACCACCCTCACGAAGGGCGTCGCCAACCTCGCCTCCGGGGCCCTCGGGCAGAGCCAGCAGTTCCCGCTGCGGCTCGGCGCGGCGGCGCTCATGACGATCCCCGTGGCGGTGCTCTTCTTCGTCTTCCAGCGGCGCATCACCGCGACGGGCGAGGGGGCCGAGAAGGGCTGACGGCTCGCCCGGCGCCGGGACGACGACGGCCGCCCACCCCTCGCGGGGCGGGCGGCCGTCGTCGTCGGGCGGGTCGCGCGGTCAGGGCAGCGCGACGACCTCGGTGAACGCCACCTCGGTGGAGATGACGACCTTCTCGGCCACCGCGGCCCACCGCGCGTAGTGCGCGGAGCCCTGGTGGTCGACCTCGAAGGCCTCACGGCTCGCGTACGCCTCGTGGAAGGAGAAGCGCAGCGGGTCGTCCGAGTGGCGCGACACCGTGAAGCCCAGGCAGCCCGGCTCGTCCCGCACCGAGCAGCGCGCGTCGTCGGCGATGCCGGCGAGGAACTCCTCGACGCGGTCCTCCCGCACCTGCACCGTCGCCCAGAGGACGAAGGTGCCCGGCGGGAACCCGCCCGGCTGGTCGGCGCTCTCCGTCAGCCCGGCGGGCGTCCCGCCGTCAGCCACGCCCGGCCCCCAGGAGGGAGCGCAGGACGTACTGGAGGATGCCGCCGTTGCGGTAGTAGTCCGCCTCGCCCGGGGTGTCGATGCGCAGCCGCGCGTCGAACGCCACCTCCTCGCCGGACTCCTTGCGCGCCACGACCCGCAGCGTGCGCGGGGTCCGGCCCTCGTTGAGCTCCGTGACGCCGGAGACCGAGAAGGTCTCCGTGCCGTCGAGCCCGAGGGACGCGGCGTCGGTGCCGTCGGGGTACTGCAGCGGCAGCACGCCCATCCCGATGAGGTTCGAGCGGTGGATGCGCTCGTAGCTCTCGGCCACGACGGCGCGGACGCCGAGCAGCCGGGTGCCCTTGGCCGCCCAGTCGCGCGACGAGCCGGAGCCGTACTCCTTGCCCGCGAGCACGACGAGCGGCGTGCCGGCCGCGGCGTAGGCCTGGGCGGCGTCGTAGATCGTCGTCTGCGCGCCGTCCGCGGTGAAGTCGCGGGTGAAGCCGCCCTCGACGCCGTCCAGCAGCTGGTTGCGCAGCCGGATGTTGGCGAAGGTGCCGCGGATCATCACCTCGTGGTTGCCGCGACGGGAGCCGTAGGAGTTGAAGTCCTTGCGCTCCACGCCGTGCTCGGCGAGGTAGCGGCCGGCGGGGCTGTCGGCCTTGATGGAGCCGGCCGGGCTGATGTGGTCGGTGGTCACCGAGTCGCCCAGCTTGGCCAGCACCCGCGCGCCCTCGAGGTCGCCGACCGGCGACGGCTCCACGCCCATGCCCTCGAAGTACGGGGGCTTGCGCACGTAGGTCGAGGCGTCGTCCCAGTCGAACGTCCGACCCGTCGGCGTGGGCAGCGACCGCCAGCGCTCGTCGCCCGCGAAGACGTCGGCGTAGTCGGTCGTGAACATGTCGGTCGTGATGGAGCCCGTGACGACCTCGTCGACCTCGGCCGCGTTCGGCCAGATGTCGCGGAGGAAGACCTCGGTGCCGGACTCGTCCGTGCCGAGCGGCTCGGTCTCCGGGTCCCAGTCCATCGTCCCGGCCAGCGCGTAGGCGATGACCAGCGGCGGGCTGGCGAGGTAGTTCATCTTGATGTCCGGGTTGATCCGGCCCTCGAAGTTGCGGTTGCCCGACAGCACCGAGACGACGGCGAGGTCCGCGTCGTTCACGGCCTGCGAGATCTCCGGCGCCAGCGGGCCGGAGTTGCCGATGCACGTCGTGCAGCCGTAGCCGACGAGGTGGAAGCCGAGCTTCTCGAGGTAGGGCGTGAGGCCGGCGCGGGCGTAGTAGTCCATGACGACCTTGGAGCCCGGCGCCAGCGACGTCTTCACCCACGGCTTGGCCGTGAGGCCGCGCTCGACCGCCGCCTTGGCCAGCAGCGCCGCCGCGACCATGACGGTCGGGTTCGACGTGTTGGTGCAGGAGGTGATCGACGCGATGGCGACGTGCCCGTGGTCGAGCTCGGTCCGCGTGCCGTCGGCGAGCGTGACGGGCGTGCGGCGCGAGGCACGGCGGGTGGCGGTCGGCGTCTCGACGGGCTCCCCGTCCGTCCCCGACGCCGACGCGGTGGGCGCGTCGCTCGCCGGGAAGGTCTCGGCGAGCGCCTCGTCCTGGGCGCTCTCCGGGGCGTCCTGCGTGGCGTAGGCGCCGAGGGCGCCGCGGAAGCCCTCCTTGGCCTCGGACAGGGCCACGCGGTCCTGCGGGCGCTTGGGGCCGGCGATGCTCGGGACGACCGTCGAGAGGTCGAGCTCGAGGTACTCCGAGTACTGCGCCTCCCGCGACGGGTCGTGCCAGAGGCCCTGCTCCTTGGTGTACGCCTCGACGAGCGCGACCTGCGCGTCGCTGCGGCCCGTGAGGCGCAGGTAGCGGAGCGTCTCCTCGTCGACGGGGAAGATCGCGGCGGTCGAGCCGAACTCCGGGCTCATGTTGCCGATGGTGGCGCGGTTGGCCAGCGGCACCTGCGCGACGCCCTCGCCGTAGAACTCGACGAACTTGCCGACGACGCCGTGCCGGCGCAGCTGCTCGGTGATGGTGAGGACGACGTCCGTCGCCGTGACGCCGGCGGGGATCTCGCCGGAGAGCCTGAAGCCGACGACGCGCGGGATGAGCATGCTCACCGGCTGGCCGAGCATGGCGGCCTCGGCCTCGATGCCGCCGACGCCCCAGCCGAGCACGCCGAGGCCGTTGACCATCGTCGTGTGCGAGTCGGTGCCGACGCACGTGTCGGGGTAGGCGACGCCGTCGCGGTCGAAGACGACGCGCGCGAGGTGCTCGATGTTGACCTGGTGGACGATGCCGGTGCCCGGGGGGACGACCTTGAAGTCGTCGAAGGCGCCCTGGCCCCAGCGCAGGAACTGGTAGCGCTCCCCGTTGCGCTCGTACTCGATCTCGACGTTGCGCTCGAAGGCGTCCGGCCGTCCGGCGACGTCGATGACGACGGAGTGGTCGATGACGAGCTCGGCGGGGGCGAGCGGGTTGATCCGGGTCGGGTCGCCGCCGAGCTCGGCGACGGCCTCCCGCATCGTGGCGAGGTCGACGACGCAGGGGACGCCGGTGAAGTCCTGCATGACGACGCGCGCCGGCGTGAACTGGATCTCGGTGTCGGGCTCGGCCGACGGGTCCCAGCCCGCGAGGGCGCGCACGTGGTCGGCGGTGACGTTGGCGCCGTCCTCGGTGCGGAGGAGGTTCTCGAGGAGGACCTTGAGGCTGAAGGGGAGCTTCTCGGCCCCCTCGACGGCGGACAGCCGGTAGATGCCGTGCTCGGCGTCCCCGACGGCGAGGGTGCCGCGGGCGCCGAAGCTGTCGCCGGTGCTGCCCGTGCTGGTGGTCGTGTCGCTCATGTCGTCTCCCGTCGACGCTGACTGCGGGTGGCCAGGGGTGGCCCGGGACCGGCCGCGGGGGCCGGGCGGACGACGTCGCCGTCGTCCGCCGAAGTATCTTGACGTCAAGATACTAGTGCTGCCGGCCCACGGTGTCACGACCCGCCGCCGTCGGCCCCCGGCACGTCGCCGCCCGGCGCCCACGCCGGACCCGGCCTACCGTCGGGAGGTCGGGCCCGCCCCGGGCCCGGCAGAGGGAGGCCGAGACGTCATGAGCACGAGCACCCCCGAGCACGGGCAGGACGACGCCGCCCGCGAGGCCGTGGAGCAGGCCGAGCAGCACGACCCGGACGGCGACGCGGGCCAGCTCCACCCGCGGCACGACACCACGCCGAGCCACGACGGCGTGCTCGACGACACCGACCCGGGGCACGACCCCGACGGCGACCCCGAGGAGATGCCGGACCGCTGAGCCGGGCGGACGGGGCCGGCGCAGCCGCCGGCCCCGTCCGCGTCAGCGCGGCTCGAGCAGCGCCACCGACTCCAGGTGGTGGGTCTGCGGGAACAGGTCGAAGGCCCGCAGCCCGCGCAGCACGTACCCGTGGTCGGCGAAGGTCGCGACGTCGCGGGCGAGCGCCGCGGGGTCGCACGCCACGTAGGCCACGGCCCGCGGCCGCAGCGCCGCGACGGCCGCCACGACCCGCGCCCGGGCACCGGTGCGCGGCGGGTCGAGGACGACGACGTCCGCTCGCGGCTCGCCGTCCGCCTCGAGCCCCGCCCGCTCCTCGAGCACCCGCTCGACGGGCCCGTGCACGAGCGTGAGCCCGGCGACGTCGTGCAGGTTGCGCCGGGCGTCCGCCACGGCCCGCGCGTCCCCCTCGACCGCCGTCACGCGCCCCCGCTCGCCCACGGCCGTGGCCAGCGCGCGCGTGAGCAGGCCCGCGCCGCTGTAGAGGTCGAGCGCCGCCTCGCCCGGCCGGGGCGCCAGGGCCTCCAGCACCGCCGCGGTCAGCGCCTCGCCGGCGCCGGGGTGCACCTGCCAGAAGCCGGCGCCCGTGACGCGGAAGCCGCTCCCCCGCACCTCCTCGCGCACCCACGTGCGCCCGCGCACCCGGCTCACGGGGCCGGGCGGCTGCCGCGGGCCCCGCGGGGACGTCGTCGCCACCGACGTGGCGGCCGGGACGTCGGGCACGCGCGGCGGGCGGCGGGCGCCGGGGCGCGGCTCGGCGACGACGAGCGCGTCGTCGCCCGTGCCCGGGACGACCGCCTCGACGGAGCGCCACCCCGGCCAGCGGACGGCGGGGAGGCCGAGGTCGACGACGCCCGGCGTGGCGATGGGGCAGCGCTCCACGGGGACGACCCGGTGCTCGCGGTGGGCGCGGAAGCCCAGCCGGCCGCCCGCGTCCACGGCGTAGGCGACACGCGTGCGCCAGCCGAGGCCGCGGGCGGCGTCCTCCGGCGTCGTCCCGGCCGCGGCGGGGACGGGGACCTCCTCCACGCGGGCGTCCACGTCGAGCCCCGCGAGCCGGTGCATCTGCTCGCGGAGCACGTCCGCCTTGAGGCGTCGCTGGGCCGCGAGGTCGACGTGCTGCCAGTCGCACCCCCCGCAGCCCCCGGGTCCCGCCACGGGGCACGCCGGGGCGACCCGGTCGGGCGAGGCCTCGAGCACCTCGACGGCGTCCGCGCGCCAGAAGCCCGCCCCGTCGGCGGCCTCGGTGAGCCGGGCCACGACGCGCTCCCCCGGCAGCGTGTGGCGGACGAAGACGACCCGGCCCTCGAGCCGGGCGACGCAGTGGCCGCCGTGCGCCACGGCCCCCACCTCGAGCTCGACGAGGCGGCCGCGCGCGCCCTCCCCGGGCGCCGTCGCGTCGTCGCTCACCGCCGCACCTCCGGGCCCGGCCCGCCGCCGTCGCGCTCGTGGACGCCGCCGACCCCGCCGACGGTGCCCCGGCGCACGTCGCCCGGCGCCGCCACGCGGTCGTCGACGTCGGCGCCCTGGGACGAGGCGAGCTGCCACGGGACGCTCGCGACGACGACCCCGCGGATGAAGTGCAGGCGGGACTTGAGGCGGAGCGCGCTCTGGTTGTGCAGCACCTGCTCCCACCAGTGGCCGACGACGTACTCGGGCACGTAGACGACGACGAGGTCGCGGGGGTTGTCCCGGCGGAGCGCCCGGACGTGCTCGACGACGGGCCGGGTGATCTCCCGGTACGGCGACTCCAGCGCCGTCAGCGGCACGGGGATGCCGCGGGCGTCCCAGGCCCGCTGCAGCGCCCGGGTCTCCTCGGCGTCGACCGCGACGGTCAGCGCCTCCAGCGACGACGGCCGGGTGGCCCGCGCGTAGGCGACCGCGCGCAGCGTCGGCAGGTGGAGCTTGGAGACGAGGACGACCGCGCGCACGCGGCTCGGCAGGAGCTTGCCGCCCTGCAGCTCGTCGGGCAGCGCCAGCTCCTCGGCGACCCGCCGGTAGTGCGTCTGCACCCCGCGCATGAGGACGAAGAGCACCGCCATCGCGAGGATGGCGATCCACGCGCCGCGGGTGAACTTCGTGAGGAGGACGACGACGAGGACCGTCCCCGTGAGCCCGAGGCCGACGGCGTTGACGGCCCGCGAGCGCAGCATCCGGGACCGGGCGGCGGGGTCGCCCTCGAGCCGCAGGTGGCGGTTCCAGTGCCTGACCATGCCGAGCTGGCTGAGGGTGAAGGAGACGAAGACCCCGACGATGTAGAGCTGGATGAGCCGGGTGACCTGGGCGTCGAAGGCGATGACGAGGACGACCGCCGCGCCGGCCAGCAGCAGGATGCCGTTGGAGAAGGCCAGCCGGTCGCCGCGCGTGTGGAGCTGGCGGGGCAGCCAGCCGTCGCGGGCGAGGATCGAGCCGAGCACCGGGAAGCCGTTGAAGGCCGTGTTGGCCGCCAGCACGAGGATGAGGCCGGTGGCGGCCGTCACGACGAAGAAGGCGAACGGCGCGCTGTCGAAGACCGCCCGGGCCAGCTGGCCGATGACGGGGTCCTGGACGTAGCCGTCGCCGACGGGCACGCCGTCGCGCGACAGCTGGGTGGCGGGCAGCTCGGCGAACTGCAGGCCCGTGACGTTGGCGAGGACGATGACGCCCATGAGCAGCGTCACGGCCGTGGCGCCGAGCAGCGCGAGCGTCGTCGCGGCGTTGCGGCTCTTCGGCTTCTCGAAGGCGGGGACGCCGTTGCTGATGGCCTCGACGCCGGTCAGCGCGGCGCACCCGGACGAGAAGGCGCGCATGACGAGGAAGGCGCCGACGAGGCCCGTGAGGCCCTCCTCGTAGCCCGGCTCCGGCATGAGCTCGAGCGAGGCGCTCTCGACGACCGGCGTGTCACCGGTGAGGACCCGGAAGGTGCCCCACCCGAGCATCGCGAGCATCGAGGCCATGAAGACGTAGGTGGGGACGGCGAAGGCCGTCCCGGACTCCCGGACGCCCCGCAGGTTCATCGCCATGAGGAGCAGCACGAGCCCGACGGCGAGGCTCGTCTCGTGGCCGCGCAGGAAGGGCAGCGCGGAGGCGGCGTACTGCGCCCCCGACGAGATCGACACCGCGACGGTGAGGACGTAGTCGACGAGCAGGGCGCTCGCGACGACGAGGCCGGCCCGGGGGCCGAGGTTGGTCGTGGCGACCTCGTAGTCCCCGCCGCCCGACGGGTAGGCGTGGACGTTCTGCCGGTACGAGGCGATGACGACGACCATGACGACGACGACCGCCACGCCGATCCACGGCGAGAGCGTGTACGAGGCCACGCCCGCGATGGCCAGCGTCAGGAAGATCTCGTCCGGCGCGTACGCCACGGACGACAGCGCGTCCGAGGCGAACACCGGGAGCGCCAGCCGCTTCGGCAGGAGGGTGTGGCCGAGGCGGTCGCTGGAGAAGGGCCGGCCGAGCACGAGACGCTTGGCGCCGTCGGCGATGTGCTGCACGGCGTGATGGTAGGAGCACGCGCGGGCGACGCCGTGCGGGCCGCGGGCGGCGTGCACCGGACGGGGGCGCGCCGCGGCGGTAGCGTCCGGGCGTGCACTTCGTCGTCATGGGCTGCGGCCGCGTCGGCTCCACGCTGGCCCTCGAGCTGTCCCGCCGCGGCCACGGCGTCGCCGTCGTCGACCAGGACCCGCAGGCGTTCCGCCGGCTCGGCGACGACTTCGAGGGCCGGACCGTCAAGGGCGTCGGCTTCGACCGGGACGTCCTCCGCGAGGCGGGGACCGGGGAGGCGTACGCCTTCGCGGCCGTCAGCAGCGGCGACAACTCGAACATCCTCGCGGCGCGGACCGCCCGGGAGGTCTTCGGCGTCGAGCACGTCGCCGCCCGGATCTACGACTCGGCGCGCGCCGAGGTCTTCGAGCGGCTCGGGATCCCCACCGTCGCGACCGTCCGCTGGACGGCCGACCAGATGGTCCGCCGGCTGCTGCCGCGCGGCGTCGTCCCCGACTGGACCGACGCCACGGGTGCGGTCCACCTCGCCGAGGTGGCGGTGCCGCCGTCGTGGGCGGGGCACCGCCTCGTCGACCTCGAGCGCGCCACCGCCACGCGCGTCGCCTTCGTCACCCGCCTGGGCGCGGCGCGGCTCCCGGGCCCGGACACCGTGCACCAGGACGGCGACGTCCTCCACCTGCTCGTGCCGGACGACCGCCTCACGGCGGTCGAGAAGGCGCTCGACGCGGGCCCCGAGCCCGGCTGAGCCCGCCGCGCGGCGACGCCCGACCCGACCGCCCGACCCGACCGCCCGGCCCGCCGGGACCTGCGACCACCCGAGGAGCCACCGTGCGCGTGCTCATCGCCGGTGCGGGCAGCGTGGGGCGCTCCATCGCCCGCGAGCTGCTGGCCAGCGGCCACGACGTCCTGCTCGTCGACAAGAACCCCGACAACGTCGGCCGGGCGTCGGTGCCCGGCGCCCGCTGGCTGCTGGCCGACGCCTGCGAGATCGGCTCGCTCGGCGAGGCCGGGCTCGAGAGCACCGACGTCGTCGTCGCCGCGACGGGCGACGACAAGGCCAACCTCGTCGTGTCCCTCCTCGCCAAGACGGAGTTCGGCGTGCCGCGGACCGTCGCGCGCGTCAACAACCCGAAGAACGAGTGGATGTTCGACGAGGCGTGGGGCGTCGACGTCATGGTCTCCACGCCGCGGCTCATGACGGCGCTCGTCGAGGAGGCGGTGGCCGTCGGCGACGTCGTCGAGGTCTTCTCCTTCCGCGGCGGCTCCCGGCTCGTCGGGTACACCCTCCCCGACGACGCCGACCTCGCCGGGACGCCCGTGGGGGCGATGACGTGGCCGCCGGACACGGTGCTCGTCGGCCTCGTCCGCGACGGGAGGCCGCTGGCGCCCTCGGAGGACGACGTGCTCGAGGGCCGGGACGAGCTGCTCCTCCTCGTCGGCGAGGAGGACGCCGAGCAGCTCCACGCGCTGCTGCGGACGGGGCGCCACGCGCAGGGCACCGCGGGCGCCTGACGCCCGGCCCCACGACGACGGCGGCCGCACCCCCCGGGGGATGCGGCCGCCGTCGTCGTGGCGGGGAGCGGTCAGCGGCCGGCGACGTCCTCGGGCCGCGTCGCCGGCACGCGGCGGACGAGCACCCACGTCACGTACGCGGCGAGGCCGAAGAGCGGGAAGCCCATGAAGAGGCGGGCGACGCCGAGGGCGCCGACGGCGTCGGCGAGGTACAGCGGGCCCTGGACGAGGAGCCGCAGGACGAAGACGGAGATCCACACCCAGGTCACCTGGACGTAGACCCGCAGGCGCCGGGGGTCCTGCTTCCACGCGAGGCCCTCGCCGGTGACGAAGCCGAGGGCGAGGCCCAGCACGGGCCACGGGCCGGCGGGCACGCGCCGCCGCCCCTGCGTGAAGGGGACGCGGAAGCCCGGCGTCGGCAGGGTCGAGACGGCGTAGACGGCGGCGTAGACGACGTTCGTCAGCAGGCCGAGGGCGAAGAAGTCGCGGGCCTCGCCCGTCCGGGACGCCACGAGCGCGCACACGGCGACGCCGACGAGCCCCGACAGCGCCTGGTTGGGCGAGCTGCGGGTGACGACCCGGGCCAGGACGAGGACGACGGAGGCGCCGACCGCGGCGAGGCCCGCCGTCCGCAGGTCCCGCGTGAGCGAGAAGACGGTGACGAAGACGAGCGTCGGCAGCGCGACCTCGGCGATGCCGCGGGGCCCGCCGAGCGCCTCGGCGACGGAGAAGTCGGGGCCCGCGACGGCCGCGAGGCCGGAGCGCGCCGAAGGGCGCCCCGTCGTGCCGGCCGGCCCGGCCGCGCCGTCGGCGCCGGGGGCCGCCGCCGCGGCGACCGGCTCGGGGACGTCGCCGTCCCCGCCGCGGCCGCCGTCCGGGGCGCCGGGCGCTCCCCCGTGCTCGGGCGCGGGGCCGCTCACGGGGCCTGGTGCGCGGGGGCGCCCGTGGGGACCAGCTCGTAGCGGGGGTTGTACATCACGGCGTGGTGGTCGACGACGCTGACGAGCCCCTCGACCTTGATGCGGCGGCCCGCCTCGACGCCCGGGATCTCCCGGCGGCCGAGCCAGATGACCGACAGCGTCCCCGACCCGTCGAAGACCTCCGCCTCGAGGGCGGGGGTGCCCGAGCGCGGCCGCAGCGTGACCCGGTGGAGGGTGCCGCAGACACGGGCCCGGTGGCGGTCGCCGAGCGAGGCGCAGGGGCTGCCGCCCTCGCGGGCGGACTCGGCCTGCTCGGCGGCCGCGTGCATCTGCTCCCGGCTGCCGTAGCGGGTCATCGCGCCGCGCAGCCCGGCCAGGGCGCCCATCAGCGACGCTCCGTGATCTCGGGGCCGCGGCGGAAGGGGTCGAGCGGGCCGAGCGGGTCCTCGCCGTCCGGCGTGCCGGGGGGCGGGGCGCCGACGTCGCCCGTGGGACGCACGGGGGCGTCGGGGCCCGCGGCGTCGGCCGGGGCGGCCTCGGCGGGACCGGCGGCCGCGTCCGCCGCCCCGTCGGCGGGGGCGCCGTCGGGACGGGCCCCGGCCGGCCGGGCCTGGTCCTGCGGCGGCAGCTTGAGCGGCAGCAGGTCCCGGGGGGCCATCGCGTCGGCGCCCCGGACGACGACGACGCCGCGCAGCAGCCGCTCGAGCGGGGCCCACGCGGCCGGGTCGACGGCGGCGCGGCCGCCGACGACGGCCCGGACGAACCAGCGGGGGCCGTCGACGCCCGTGAAGCGGACCGCGCGGGCGCCCGTGCGGCCGTCCTCGGTGCGCATCGGCAGACGGGCCAGCAGCTCGGGGCCGAAGGGGCCCTCGCCGTCCTCGGCCGCGCCGCCCTGGCGGGCGACCTGGCTGCGGATCTCGGCGCGGACCTCGTCCCAGATGCCCTCGGTGCGCGGGGCCGCGAAGGCCTGCAGCTGCAGCGTGGAGCCGGCGAGGACGACGACGGCGCCGATGACGCGCTGCGTGCCCTCCTCCATCTCGAGGCGGAGCTCCATGCCCTGGACGGCCGGCAGGCGCAGGGCGCCCAGGTCGACGCGCGGGCGGGCGGCCTCCTCCTCGGAGACCTCCTCGGCGTCGAAGGGGCCCTCGCGGCGACGGCGGGCCTCGCGCGCCAGCGCGGCGGTGCGCTGCCGCTCGGCCTCCGCCTCGGCGGCCACCGCGGCGGCGCGGTCGGCCACGGCCTGCGCGTCCTCGAGCTCGTCCGTGCCGGCGGCCGCCGCGTCGGACGACCCGGGCGCCCCCTCGGGAGCGGCCTCCGCCGGGGCGGCGGCCTCCTCGCGGTCGGCCTTGCTGCGACGCCACTTCACGGCTGCTCCTCCCCGGGGACGCGCTGGTCCCCGGTGGTCGACATCTCGGTGCTCGTCAGCGGTCCCCCGTCGGGGGTCGTCCGCGGTCCCACGGTGGCACGGCCGTCGCCCGGGGGCGACCAGCCGCCGGTGGACCCGTGCCCGCCCTCCCCGCGCGGCGAGGGCGGGAGCTCGTCGACGACGACGAGCTCGGCCCGCGCGACGCGCTGGACGACGAGCTGGGCCACCCGGTCGCCGCGGCGGACGGTGAAGGCGTGCTCGGGGTCGGTGTTGAGCAGGGTCACCATCACCTCGCCCCGGTACCCGGCGTCCACGGTGCCGGGCCCGTTGAGCGTCGTCACCCCGTGCCGGGCGGCGAGCCCGGACCGGGGGTGGACGAAGCCGGCGTAGCCCTCGGGCAGCGCGAGCGCCAGGCCCGTCGGCACGGTGGCCCGGCCCCCGGGCGGCAGCTCGACGTCGTGGCGGGCCAGGAGGTCGGCCCCGGCGTCCCCGGCGACGGCGTAGCGCGGCAGCGGCAGGTCGGGGTCGAGACGGCGCACGCGCACGGGCACCACCTCGGGCGCCGCCGGCGCCCCCGCGCCCTCTGCCTCCACGGGTGGGAACCCTAGCCCCGGGGCGCGCGAGGTCGGCCCGAGGTCTGCCCGAGGTGCGCGCGAGGTCCGCCCGGGCGGCCGTGGGACGCTGGGCCGGTGGTGAGGGGCAGCAGCACGGACGGCACGGACGGCACGGGCAGCACCGGCGGGACCGGCGGCGGCACGGCCCCCGGGGCGGCCGCCTACCGCGAGCGCGTGCTCCCCTCGGCCGGCAGCTGGGTGGCGGCGCCGGCGCTGGCCGCCCTCGCCGGCCTGGCCGCCGGACCGCTCGGCGTCGGCGTCGTCGCCGTCGTGGTGGTCGTCGTCGCGGGGGTCGTCGCGGCGGTCCTCCTCGCGTGGAGCCCCGTCGTCGAGGTGGCGGACGGCGAGCTGCGGGCGGGGCGGGCGCGGATCCCGTTGGCCGAGCTCGGCGCGGCCACCGGCTACGACGGCGAGGACGCCCGGCAGCAGCGTGGGCCCGCGCTCGACGCGCGCGCGCACGTGCTCATGCGGGGCTGGGCCGACGGCGTCGTGCGCGTGGAGGTCACCGACCCCGACGACCCGGCGCCCTACTGGCTCGTCTCGACCCACCGCCCCCGCCGGCTGGCCGCCGCGCTGCAGCCGCGGGGCTGACGGGACCCCCTCCACCGGGCCGCGCCTCCCCCGGACGCACGACAGCCCGGGCGCCGGCGGGTGCCGGTGCCCGGGCCGTCGCCCGTGCGGCGTCGTCAGGCCGCGCACTCCGTGCAGACGAGCCGGCTCGCCGTCGACTCCGGCGAGAGCTGGCTGCGGTGGTGGACGAGGAAGCAGGACGAGCAGGTGAACTCGTCCGCCTGGCGCGGGAGGACCCGCACCGACAGCTCCTCGTTCGACAGGTCGGCGCCGGGGAGCTCGAAGCCCTCGGCCGCCTCCGTCTCGTCCTCGTCCACCTTGCCGGAGCTCTGGTCGGCGCGGCGGGCCTTGAGCTCCTCGATGGAGTCCTCGTTGAGCTCGTCGTCGGTCTTGCGCGGTGCGTCGTAGTCGGTGGCCATGTCGCCGGTTCCCCTCGTGTCCCTCGTGTCGCTCGTGCTGCTCGCCTGGCGGCGCCCTGGTGCTGCTCTCGTGCCCGGTGCCGTGGGGGCCTCGTGCCCGGCCCCGCGCCACCGCTCCCCACGCTCGCTGCGCACGGTGCTGCCCGGTGACGCTCAGTACCACCCGCACCGCGCGTCCGCAGCACGGCGGTCGACGGCGGGCCGTGCGGGGCCGTGTCCTCGACCACCTGCGGCGCGGGCCGGGCGGGGTGGCGTGCCGCGCGCGTCCCCACGGGACGGCGTCGCGGTCGGGCACCCCTGCCCTCGGACGCCAGAACGTCCGGGGGGCGCCGGTCATGCCCGCGGGCGCGGGCGTGCGGCGGCCGTCCGGACGGCCTGGACGAGGGCGCATCATGCACCACCCGGAGGGCGCCGTCCCGCCGGTCCCCGCGGACGCCAGGGGGCCGTCCGCCGCACGTGACCGCGCCGTGCCCGGCCCGTGACCGCGCCGTGACCGCGTGCGCCCCGGGCGGTCGTCGCGGCCGTCCCCCGGCACGGGGCGGGCGGCGCCGGGGCGGCCGCCCCCGGCCGGAACGACGGGGCGTCCCCGGAGGTCCGTGCCGGGCCCGTCGGGGCCCCGGTGACGCCCGCGCGTCGGGCCGGTGTCGGCCGGGTGTCGGGCGGTCGGACACCTCCCCCGGGCCCGCGGCCGTGGTGCGGTCCGTCTCCGGGCGCCCCCGCGCCCGTCTACGCTCGGGCCCGCAGCCGGCTGCCGCCGAGCTGACGACGGCCGCGCGGCACCTGCCGCGCCCGCCCGCCCGGAGGTGCGCATGAGCGAGTTCGCGAGCAACGTCCACGAGAGGGTCCGAGAGGCCCGCAGCGCCCTGGACAGCGCGAGGGCCGAGGGCGACGAGTACCTCGTGTCCGTCCACACCGGCGAGCTGGAGTCCCTGGCCCGCCTCGCCGAGGACAACGACGTGGCCCTCCCCGGCGCCGCGTCGGGCGCCGGCGCCTGACCCGTCGGCCCGGCTCCGCCGGGCCCGGTCGGCCCCGCCCGTCCCGCACGACGAAGGCCCCCTCCCGCACCGGGAGGGGGCCTTCGTCATGTGCGGGCCCGGTGCCTCAGGGGGCGGGCTCCTCGGCCAGCGGGTCGAGGGCGACGAGGACGTCGCCGAGCTCGGCGACGAGGGCCGGGGCGGCCGCGAGGCAGAACTCCTCGGACGGCGCCGAGCCGGGCGCGAGCCCGCGGACGACGGCCCCGGCCTCGGCGGCGACGAGCGCGCCGGCCGCGTGGTCCCAGGGCTGCAGGCCCCGCTCGTAGTAGGCGTCGAGCCAGCCCGTGGCGAGGGCGCAGAGGTCGAGGGACGCGACGCCGGCCCGGCGCAGGTCCCGCACCCGCGGCAGGACGTCCGCCACCACCCTGGCCTGCGCCGCCCGGCGCTGCGGGGTGTAGCCGAAGCCGGTCCCGACGAGCGCCCGGTCGAGGGGGACCTCGGCGGGGCCGCGCAGCGGGGCGCCGTCGAGGCGGGCCCCGCCGCCGCGCGACGCCGTCCACGTGCGCCCGCTCACGGGGTCGTGGACGCAGCCGACGAGCGCCGTCCACGTCCGCGGGTCCGGTCGCTCGCCGGGCGGGCCGTCGCCGACCACCGCGGCGACGCTGACGGCGTACGTCGGCAGCCCGTAGAAGTAGTTGACCGTGCCGTCGAGCGGGTCGACGACCCACGTGACGCCGCTCGTGCCGCCGCTGGCTCCGCCCTCCTCGCCGAGGACGCCGTCGTCGGGGCGCTCCGCGCGCAGGAGGCGCAGCAGCAGCGCCTCGGAGGCGGTGTCCATGGCGGTGACGACGTCGGTGGCGCTCGACTTCGTCGACTGGACGCCGAGGTCCGCGGGCCGCTGGGTGGCGAGCAGCTCGCCGGCGGCACGGGCCACGCGCTCGGCGAGGTCGAGGAGCGTCGCCAGCTCCTCGGGGCCCGGCAGCGCCGTCGTCGCGGCGCTCACGCCCCGGCCCCGGCGAGGAGGGCCCGCGCCCCGGGCCAGTCGCGGCCGCAGGCGGCCGGCTTCGCCGCGCGCAGGTTCAGGCAGCAGCCGACGGGGCAGACGTCGTGCGAGGGGCCGGAGGGCACGGCGGACGGCCGCACCGGCGGCTCCTGCTCGCCGGCGGCGGCCCGGCTCGCCGCCGCGCGCTCGACGACGAGGTCGACGAGGCCCGCCACGAAGCCGGGCGCGACGCCGGCCGTGGCCGCGCGCTCCATCGGCAGGCCCAGCCCGTCGGCGGTCTCGCGCGCCTCGGTGTCGAGGTCGTAGACGACCTCCATGTGGTCGCTGACGAAGCCGATCGGCGCGACGACGACGGAGGGCACGCCGCGGCCGTGCAGCGCGGTGAGGTGGTCGTTGACGTCCGGCTCCGTCCACGGCTGGCTCGGGGGGCCGCTGCGGGAGCAGTAGACGAGCGCCTGCGGGAGGGCGGCGCCCGTGCGGGCGCGCACCCGCTCCGCGACGGCCTCGGCGACGTCCTCGTGCTGCCGCTCGTAGGCGCCGCCCTCGGGGCCGGCGCCGGCGGCCATGGCCGTGGGGATGGAGTGCGTGACGAAGACGAGCTCCGCGCCGTCGCGCACGTCCTCGGGCAGGCGCCGCCACGCCGCCTCGGCCGCGTCGGCGTTGGCGTCGACGAAGCCGGGGGCGTCGAAGTAGTGGCGGATCTTGTCGACCTCGAGGTCGCGGCCCTCGCCGGCCAGCGTGACGAGGGCCTCGGCGAGGTCCTCGCGGTACTGCCGGCAGCCCGAGTAGGAGGCGTAGGCGCTCGTCGCGACGACGACGACGCGACGGGCGCCGCCGTCGTGCAGGTCGCGCAGCGCGTCGGTGACGAAGGGCGCCCAGTTGCGGTTGCCCCACGCGACGGGGACGTCACCGAGGCCACGGGCGGCCAGCTCGCCGCGCAGCGCCGCGAGGAGGTCGCGGTTCTGGTCGTTGATGGGGCTGCGCCCGCCGAAGTGGTGGTAGTGCTCGGCCACCGCCTCGAGGCGCTCGTCGGGGATGCCTCGGCCGGCGGTGACGTTGCGCAGGAACGGCATGACGTCGTCGTGGCCCTCGGGGCCGCCGAAGGAGAGCAGGAGCACGGCGTCGTAGGGGGCGAGGGGACCACCGGCGCCGGTCCCGCCGGGGCCCGGCGCGGGGGCCGGGGCGGGGGGCGCGGTCGTCGGGGCGGGGGCGTCGTCGGCGTGGTCGTCGGGCACGCCCCCATGGTGCCGGGCGCCCCGCTCCCCCGCGCGCGGCGGCGCCGCGCCACCGCGCCTGGGCCACCGCCGGGGCCCGAGGTGGCAGGCTGCCGCGCAGCGACCGCCGGCGACCGCGCACGAGGGCCGGCCGACGACGTCGAGGAGCGACCCATGCAGGACCTGACGCTGGTCGGGACGGACGAGGACCCCGCCCGGGGCCCTCACCTCGTCCTGGCGGCCGCGGACGGCACCCGGTTCCGCCTGCGCGCGGACGACGCGCTGCGGCTGGCGGCCCGCCGCGGCCCCGGCGCCCCGCCCGCGGGCGCCCCCGCCCCGGCGGCCCTCACCCCCCGCGAGGTGCAGGCCCGCCTGCGCGCGGGCGAGGACGCCGAGGACATCGCCGCCGCGAGCGGCACCGACGTCGCCCGCGTCCGCCGCTACGAGGGCCCCGTGCTCGCCGAGCGCGCGCACGTGGCCGCCCGTGCCCGCGCCCTGCCGGTGCGGTGGCGCGACGGCTCCGGCCGGACGCCGGCGCTCGAGGAGCTCGTGGCCGAGCGCCTCGCCACCCGTGGCGTCGCCGAGACGGCGTGGGACGCCTGGCGGCGCGAGGACGGTGCCTGGCTCCTGCAGGCCGCCTTCCGCGCCGGCACCCGCGAGCGCCGCGCCACGTGGGCCTACGACGCCCAGCGCGAGCACCTCGAGCCCCTCGACGACGAGGCCCGCTGGCTGTCCTCGGTGGGCGCCGCCGAGCCGACCCCGCCCCCGGGCGGGGCGCCGCGGCTCGCGGCGGTGCGCGACGACGACGCGCCGGGACGGGGCCCCGCCGTCGACGAGCGGGTCTACGACGTCGACGGGGACGGGACGACCCGCCGGACGGGCGACGAGCAGCCCGAGGGCGCGCAGGACGTCGACGACGTCGACGACGGGGCCGACGCCGCCGAGGCGGACCGGCGCGAGCGGGCCGGGCGCACCCTCGACCTCCTCGACCACCTGCGGGGGCGCCGGGGCCGGCGCCAGCCGCTGGCCGACCCCGAGGACCCGGACGACGAGGAGCTCGAGGCCCTCACGTGGGCCGAGCTGGAGGCCCTCACCTCCGGTCGCGGCGAGCGCGACGGCGCCGCGACGCCCGGCGCGGAGGACCCGTGGGACGCCGCGGGCGAGCCGCCCGCCGCGCACCCGCCGGCCTCGCGGCCGGAGGAGGCGACGGACGCCACCGTCCTCGCGCCCGTCGAGCCCGCGGCCGGCCCCGACCCCGAGGAGCCGGCGGAGCCCGCCGCGGCGGCCGAGGAGCCCTCGCGGCGTCGTCGCCGTCGTCGCGGTCCCGCGGCCGCCGAGGACCCGGCGCCCGCCGACGGGGGCGTGCCGGGCCAGGAGGAGCTGCTCCCCGC
Organism: Pseudokineococcus lusitanus; assembly: GCF_003751265.1. Classification (NCBI taxonomy): domain Bacteria; kingdom Bacillati; phylum Actinomycetota; class Actinomycetes; order Kineosporiales; family Kineosporiaceae; genus Pseudokineococcus; species Pseudokineococcus lusitanus. The sequence continues at coordinate 41,692 of NZ_RJKN01000011.1, read as the reverse complement.
CGACGCCGGCGCCGACCCGGCCGCGCCGAAGGCCCCCCGCCGCGGCGCCCGCCCCGGCGTCCCCAGCTGGGACGACATCGTCTTCGGCCAGAAGCGGGACTGACCCGCGCGGCCGGTCCGGCGCCGACGTCACCTGAGCGGGGCTCCCGAGGGTGACGTGGACGTCCACGTCGCCTCTCAGGGGCTCGCGACCGTGAAGGAGGCGTCCACCTCACCCCTGACGGACTCCCGAGGGTGGAGGAGGCGTCTCCTTCCCCCTCGGGAGCCGCCCTCTCCCGGCCCAGGGGGACGCCGGGGGCGACGTCACGCCGGGGCGTCGGGCCGTCCGGCGGGGTCGGCGTCGCCGAACGGCAGGACGTCGGGCGACAGGGCCGCCGCGTGCGCGGCGGCCGCCGTCTCGCCGCGGCGGTGGTGGCGGCGGCACAGCACCTCGTAGCCCACCTCTCCGGGGGCGGCGGCCGGGGAGCCGTCCTCCGCGACGTCGCCGACGACCACCTGGTCCCCCTCGAGGACCATCGCCCCGTCGAGGGTGCGGGCGTTGTGCGTGGCCCGTGCGCCGCACCAGCACAGCGCCTCCACCTGGAGCACCTGCACCCGGTCGGCCAGCTCGAGGAGCCGCTGCGAGCCGGGGAAGAGCCGGGTGCGGAAGTCGGTGGTGATGCCGTAGGCGAAGACGTCGACGTCCATCTCGTCGACGACCCGCGCGAGCTGCTCGACCTGCGCGGGCGCGTAGAACTGCGCCTCGTCGCAGACGAGGTAGTCCACCCGCGTGCCCTGCGTCCGACGCCGGGCGACCTCGGCCCAGAGGTCCGTGCCGTCGTGCACCTCGACGGCGGGGCGGCGGAGCCCGAGCCGGCTCGAGATGACGGCCTCGCCGGCCCGGTCGAAGCGGGTCAGCAGCAGGCCGCCCCGGCCCCGGGCGGCGTGGTTGTGGTCCATCTGCAGGGCCAGCGTCGACTTGCCGCAGTCCATGGTCCCGGTGAAGAAGACGAGCTCGGCCACGGGCAGCCATCCTGCCCCCTCGCCGGCCGGGGCCCGTCCAGGCGCGGCCCGCGACGGGGCCGCCGCGGGCTCAGGCGGCGCGCGGCCCGGCGACGAGCAGCGGCACGGCCACCTCGTCGCGCGTGCGCCCGCCGTGCATCCCCACGAGCCCCTTGAGCGCCGGCCGCTGGGTGCGCGAGTCGTGGACGCTCGTGCCGGCGGCGCAGGCCACGACGACGTCCCCGATCCGGGGCAGCACGTGCTCGGCCACCGGGCCGAACCACCCGGCCGCCACGGCCTCGGCGCGGAGCAGGACCTCGGCGCGGTCCCCCAGCAGCGCCCGCCAGCGGGCGGCCACGTCCTCGGCCCGGCCGGGCGCGCAGTAGAGCATCGGCGCCCGCGGCTCCCCGCCGGACAGCGGGACGTCGCGGGCCAGCTCGGCGTCGTCGGCGAGGTCGAGCCGTGCGGCGCCCCCCGGCACGTCGACCATGCCGTGGTCGGCGGTGACGACGAGGAGGGCGTCGGGGGGCAGGCGCCGCTCGAGCGTGCGGAGCGCGAGGTCGACCTCGGCGATCTCGCGGCGCCAGGCCTCGGTCTGCCAGCCGCTCTCGTGGCCGGTGCGGTCGACCTCGCCCCAGTAGAGGTAGACGAGGCCGCGCGGGGTGGCCCGCACCGCCCGGGCGGTGGCGTCGACCCGCGCGTCGAGGGTCCGCGCGCTGACGAACTCCGGGCCGCGGAGGGCGGCCTCGGTGAGCCCCGAGCCGGCGAAGTGGGCGGGCCCCACCTGGGTGCAGGCGACGCCCGCCGCGACGAGGTGCTGGAAGACGGTCGGCGTCGGCTGCCAGCGGCGCGGGTCGACGGCCGTGTCCCAGGCCAGCTCGTTGAGGAGCACGCCGCGGTCCGGGTCGAGGACGTCGTAGCCGACGAGGCCGTGGGCCCCCGGCAGCAGCCCGGTGCCGAAGGAGCCCATCGACGTCGCCGTCGTCGAGGGGTGGCCCGTGCGCAGCACGCGCCCGTCGCCGCGCATCTCGCGCAGCCGCCCCGCGTCGGCGCCCGCACCCGCGAGCTGGGCGTCCCCCAGCCCGTCGACGAGGACGACGACGGCGCGCGCCGCCTCGGGCAGCGCGAGGTCGACGGACCGCTGGGGCGCCCCGAGGGCGGCGGCCACGGCGGGCAGGACGTCGGACAGGGCGCCGTCGAAGGGCTCGTCGCCCGCGCCGGCGGCGGGGGTCACGCCGTGCGCGCGGCGCCGGCCGCCGCCCCGGTGGCCGCGGAGAGGGCGGCCGCGAAGCGCAGCGCCCGGGCGACGGCGTCGGCGCCGTCCGCCGCGGCGCTCACCCGCAGGACGACGTCGTCGCTGGCGAGCGACCCGCTGTAGCCGTGGTCGGCGTCGCACTGGGGGTCGGCGCAGGTGGCGGGCTCGAGGTCGAGCCGCTGGACGGAGCCCCAGCCGATCGTCACGGTGAGCTCGGCCACCGGGTCGCCGCCGTGGTACCGGTCCGGCCGCTGGACGACGTGCGAGAGGAGGACGGAGCGCACCTGCGCCAGCGGCACCGCCTCGGTGGACGCGGCGGCGGCGTGCGAGCGCGGCCCGGCGGTCTCCCCCGCGACGTCGGTGCCGTCGTCGGCGTGGGCGACGACGAGACGGGTCGGCGTGAGGACGACGACGGTGACGTGGCGGCGCACCTCGTCGCCGTCGAACGTCGTCTCCTGGTGCACGAGGTGGGCCGCGACGTCCTCGCCGCCGAGCGCCACCGCGAGGACGTCGGCGACGAGCGCCGGGTAGTAGCCGGCGTGCTCGACGGCGCGCCGCAGGTCCTCGGCCAGCGCGTCGCCCGGCACCTCGGCGGGGCCGCGCCCGGGGCGCGGGGAGCGGGGGGACCGGGGCGGTCGCGACGTCGGCACGGCGGCATCGTGCCACCTGGCACCGACGCCCCCGGTGCTCCCGACGCCGCGCCGGGGAGCGCGCGCCGCCGGGCGCCTCAGCGCATGACGCGGCGGGAGCCCGTGTCCGCGCGGCGGCGGTCGGTGCGCGCCAGGCGGACCCGTGCGAGGAGCACCTGCAGGCCCTGCTGGGAGACGACGACCGGCGTCAGCGCCATCTCGGCGACCTCGGGCAGGTCGTCGGCGAGGACGCTGACCCGGGCCAGGAGGTCCTCCAGCGCCGCGACGTCGAGCGGCGGCGACCCGCGGTACCCGAAGAGGCGCGGCGCGGCGCGCACCCCGCGGACGAGGTCGGCGACGTCGCCCGTCGTCAGCGGCGGGATGCGGTGGGCGACGTCCCCGAGCAGCTCGGACGCGTCGCCGGCGAGGCCGAAGGACACGACGGGGCCGAAGAGCTCGTCCTCCATCGTCGAGACCGTCACGGGCACACCGGGCGGCGCCATCCCCTGCACGAGCACGGGCTCCTCCCCCACGCCCGGCTGCGCGCGGAGGAAGGCCCAGTCGCGCCGCAGGTCGGCCTCGTCGTCCACGTCGGCGCGCATGCCGGCGAGGTCCCGTCGCCGGCGCAGCGCCCGGTCGGCGAAGCGCAGCGCCAGCGGGTAGCCCGTGCGGCTCGCCGCGGCGACGGCCTCCTCGACGTCGTGGGCGACGACCGACGGCTCGAGACGGACGCCGTAGCAGGCGAGCAGGCGGGCGGCCGCCTCCTGGCCGAGCTCGATCTGCACGAGGCCGTCGTCGTCGGCGGGCAGCCCGCGCAGGGCCTCCTCGACGAGCGCGCGGGCCGTCTCGGCGTCGACGCCCTCGGGCTGCACGCGCGGGCCGGCGTCGCGCTGGCGCCAGGCCGCGTAGCGGACGGCCGCCACGAGCGCCCGCACGGCGTCCTCCGGGCTGGGGTAGGACGGCACGACCCGCGTCTCCCCCGAGGCCGACGGCGCCGAGAGGGCCTCCTGCACACCGTGCATGCCGACGAAGCAGGCCACGGACGTCTTGTCGGACGCGGCGGCGGCCGTGGCCAGCCGGGAGGCCACGTCGGTGTCCACGCCGCCGACGGGCGGCGCGAAGCAGGCGACGACCGCGTCGACGTCGTCGCGCGCGTAGACCTCCCGGAGGGCGACCGCGCACTCCTCGGCGTCCGCCTCGGGGTGCACGGTGACCGGCGCCCCCGCCACGGCCAGCCCCTTGCCCTCGAGCGCCTCCGCGGCGAGGGTCCCCAGCGCGGCGGAGTTGCCGACGACCGCGACCCGCTCGCCCGCCGGCAGCGGCTGCGCGACGAGCAGCTGGGCGGTGTCGAAGAGCTGGTGGATGTTCTCCACGCGGATGACGCCGGCCTGGCGGAGCATCTCCCCCAGCGCCTCCCGCGGCGCGCGCGAGGTGCGGACGGCGTGGCCGGGCGGCGCGCCCGTCGACGAGCCGGACTTCACGACGACGACCGGCTTGACCGCCGCCAGCCGCCGCGCGATCCGCGAGAACTTGCGCGGGTTGCCGATGCTCTCGAGGTAGAGGCCGACGACGCCGGTGCGCTCGTCCTCCTCCCAGAACTGCATGAGGTCGTTGCCGGAGACGTCGGCGCGGTTGCCCGCCGAGACGAAGCTCGACACCCCGAGGCCGCGCCGGGCCGCCGACGACAGGACGGCGACGGCGAGGGCGCCGGACTGGCTGAAGAGGCCGAGCCGGCCGGCCGGGGGCAGGTCGGGCGCGAGCGACGCGTTCAGCCGCACCTCGGGGTCGGTGCTCAGCAGCCCCAGCGAGTTCGGCCCGACGACGCGCATCCCGTTGGCCCGCGCCAGGCGCACGAGCGCGCGCTGGCGCTCGAGGCCGACCGGCCCCGTCTCGGCGAAGCCGCTCGACACGACGACGACGCCGCGGGCGTGGACGAGCGCCGCGTCGCGCACGACGCCGAGGACGGCCTCCGCGGGCACGGCGACGACGACGAGGTCGACCGGCTCGGGGAGCACGCGGAGGCTGTCGTGGGTGCGGACGCCCTCGACGACGGGCGCCTCGGGGTGGACGGCGTGCAGCCGCCCGGCGTACCCGGCGGCGAGGAGGTTGGTGAGGACGACGCCGCCCACCGAGCCCGGCGACCGGCTCGCCCCGACGACGGCGACCGACCGCGGCGTCAGCAGCGCCCGGAGGCTGCTGGCCTCGGCGCGGTGCTCGCGCGCCGCCGTCACCGCGAGGGAGCGCTCGGTCGGGTCGATGTCGAAGCCGAGGCTCACGACGCCGTCGTCGTAGGCGTGCGTGACCTCGTAGCCCGCGTCGGTGAAGACGCTCGTCATCTTCCGGTTCTGCGGGAGCACCTCGGCGACGAAGCGGTCGACGCCGCGCTCGCGGGCGGCGGCCGCGAGGTGCTCGAGCAGCACCGAGCCCAGCCCCCGGCCCTGGTGGGCGTCGGCGATGTTGAACGCGACCTCCGCCGCCCGCCGGCCGGTGGCGCCGCCGGGCCCGGGGCCCTCCTCGGCGTCGAGGCGGTCGTAGCGGCCGATGCCGACGATGTCGTCGCCGATGGTCGCGACGAGCGCGACCCGGTCGGTGTGGTCGACCTCGGTGAAGCGGCGGAGGTCCCGGTCCGACAGCCGGGGCATGGCCGAGAAGAAGCGGAGGTAGACCGACTCCGGCGACTGCGCCACGTGGAAGCGCTGCAGCGCCTCGGCGTCGTCCGGGGTGATGGGCCGCAGGTGGGCCGTGCCGCCGTCGCGCAGCAGCACGTCGGCCTCCCAGTGCCGGGGGTACCCGGGCCGCGCCTCCACGTCCCGGAGCGTAGCCGCGACCCCCCTTGCGTGACCGGCGCCGACCCGACCCGCGCCCCTCGCGCCGCCCCGCCCGCCCCCGCACGGTCTTCGTGCCCTTCCACCGCCCCGGCCCCGGCGTGCCGCCGACGATCGGCTACGAAGACCGGGTGGAGGAGACGGGGCGGGTGGAGCGGGTGGAGGAGACGGCGGCGGCCTACGGGGAGCTGGTGCGCGGACGGCGGGTGGCGCGGTCGTTCGACCCGGACCGGCCGGTCGGGGCCGCCGTGCTGCGCGACCTCGTCGACCTGGCCAGCCGGGCGCCGAGCGCCGGTGCGGCGCAGGGGTGGTCGTTCCTCGTCCTCCGCCGGCCCGAGGACGTGGCCGCCTACTGGGCGGCGACGGCGGGCGACGGCCCGCCCGACCGCTGGCTCGCCGGGATGCGCACGGCCCCGGCGCTCGTCGTCGCGTGGAGCCACGAGCAGGCCTACCGCGCGCGGTACGCGCTGCCGGACAAGGCCTCCGGCACCCACGCGCCGCCGGACCCGGCGACGCGGTGGCCCGTCCCCTACTGGCACGTCGACACGGGCATGGCCGTGGCCCTGCTCCTGCTCGGCGCGGAGGCGCACGGCCTCGGCGCGTGCCCCTTCGCCGTCCCGACGGCGCGGGTCGCCGCGCTGCGGACGGCCTTCGACGTCCCGGCGGACGCGGTGCCCGTCATGGTCGTGGCCCTCGGGACGCCCGCCCCGCACCCGTCGGGACCGCCGACGACGCCGCGCCCCTCGCGCCGGCGTGCCCTCGACGACGTCCTCTCCGACGGGCGGCACGGCCGCCCCCTGCCCCCGGCCTCCCCGGGCGGCTGACCGCCGTCGGGGAGGATGCGGCCCATGGCCCGTCGCTCCTCCGCCCCCGCCGCCCCGCCCCCCGGGGAGGGCCGCGTCGTCGACATCGACGTCGCCGCCGAGATGCAGGGGTCGTTCCTCGAGTACGCCTACTCCGTCATCTACGCCCGCGCGCTGCCCGACGCGCGGGACGGCCTCAAGCCCGTGCAGCGGCGGATCCTCTACGCGATGCACGACATGGGCCTGCGGCCCGAGCGCGCGCACGTCAAGTGCAGCCGCGTCGTCGGCGAGGTCATGGGCAAGCTGCACCCCCACGGCGACACCGCCATCTACGACGCGCTCGTCCGGATGGCGCAGTCCTTCAGCCTCCGCCTCCCGCTCGTCGACGGGCACGGCAACTTCGGCTCGCCCGACGACGGCCCGGCCGCCGCCCGGTACACCGAGGCGCGCATGGCGAGCGCCGCGCAGGTCATGGTCGCCGACCTCGACGAGGACGTCGTCGACCTCGTGCCCAACTACGACGGCTCGCTCCAGCAGCCGTCGGTGCTGCCGTCGGCGATCCCCAACCTCCTCGTCAACGGGGCCAGCGGCATCGCCGTCGGCATGGCGACGAACATGCCGCCGCACAACCTCGTCGAGGTCGTCGCCGCCGCCCGCCACCTCGTCGAGCACCCGGCGGCGACGCTCGAGGACCTCCTCCGCTTCGTCCCCGGCCCGGACCTGCCCGGCGGCGGCCGGATCATCGGCCTCGACGGCGTCCGCGAGGCCTACGCCACCGGTCGCGGCACCTTCCGGACCCGGGCGACGACGCGGGTCGAAGCCATCACGCCCCGGCGGCGCGGCATCGTCGTCACCGAGCTGCCGTACGGCGTCGGGCCGGAGCGGGTCGTCGAGAAGATCGCCGACGCGGTGAAGTCCCGACGCCTGCAGGGCGTCTCGGACGTCCAGGACCTCACCGACCGCGAGAGCGGCCTGCGCCTCGTCGTCGAGGTGAAGTCCGGGTTCGACCCCGAGGCCGTCCTCGAGCAGCTCCACCGGCTGACGCCGATGGAGGAGACCTTCGGCATCAACAACGTCTGCCTCGTCGAGGGCCAGCCGCGGACGCTCGGCCTGCGCGAGCTCCTCGCCGTCTACGTCGACCACCGCCTCGAGGTCGTGCGCCGGCGCAGCGAGTACCGGCTGGCACGGGCCCGCGAGCGCCTGCACCTCGTCGAGGGCCTCCTCGTCGCCGTCGCGGACATCGACGAGGTCATCGCCGTCATCCGCTCCAGCGACGACGCCGCCGCGGCCCGCGAACGCCTCATGGCGGTCTTCGAGCTCTCCCGCGAGCAGGCCGACCACATCCTCGAGCTGCAGCTGCGCCGCCTCACGCGCTTCTCGACGCTCGAGCTCGAGACCCGGGCCGCCGAGCTGCGGGAGACGATCGCGGCGCTCGAGGAGGTGCTCGGCAGCGACGAGCGCCTGCGGGGCGTCGTGTCCGACGAGCTGGCCGAGGTGGCCCGCGAGCACGGGACGCCGCGCCGGACCGTCCTCCTCGAGGCGAGCGGCGCCGCCGCCCCCGCCGCCCGGGGCGCCCGCGGCCGCGGTCCCGCGGTGCCGCTCGAGGTCCCCGACTCCCCCTGCTGGCTGCTCCTGTCGGCCACCGGCCTGCTGGCGCGCACCTCCGGCGGCACCGACGACGACGGCCCGCCGCCGCCGGTGCCGGCCGGGCTGCCCGGCGCGGACCGCTCGGCGCACGACGTCGTCGTCGCCGCCGTCCGCACGAGCGCCCGCGCCGAGGTGGGCGCCGTGACGAGCCGCGGCCGGGTGCTGCGGCTGCCCGTCGTCGACGTCCCCGCCCTGCCGCCGGTCCACGGGGCGCCGTCGCTCGCGGGCGGCGCCCCGCTGGCCGACTTCGTCCCCGGCCTGGCGAAGGGCGAGCGCGTCGTCGGCCTGGCCCGGCTCGACGTCCCCGAGGGCGCCGGCGGCCTCGCCCTGGCGACCGCGGGCGGCACCGTCAAGCGGGTCGCCCCGGGCGAGGCGCCGGCCCGGGAGGAGTTCGAGGTGGTGGGCCTCAAGGACGGCGACGAGGTCGTCGCGGCCCTCGACCTGCCCGACGACGGCCGCGACCTCGTCCTCGTGACGAGCGACGCGCAGCTCCTCCGCTTCCCCGCCACCGCGGTCCGGCCCCAGGGCCGCGCGGCCGGCGGCATGGCCGGGGTGCGCCTGGCCGCCGGCGCGAGGGTCGTGGCCCTGGGCGCCGTCGCGCACGGCACGGAGGACGACGCGGCCGTCGTCACCGTCGCGGGGGCGGCGGGGGCGCTGCCGGGCACCGAGGCCGGGACGGCCAAGGTCACGCCCTTCGCCGAGTACCCGGCCAAGGGCCGCGGGACGGGCGGTGTCCGCTGCCACCGCTTCCTGCGCGGCGAGGACGCCCTCGTCCACGCCTTCGTCGGCGCCGGCCCCGTGGCCGCCGGGGCCGCCTCCGGCGCGGCGGTGCCGCTGCCGGCCGAGCCCGGTCGCCGCGACGGCTCCGGGGTGCCGCTGCCGCAGGCGGTCGTGGGGATCGGCGGACGGGTCGGCTGAGGCGGCCCGCCGGTCCCGCGGGGCTACTCCGCGGGCCGCCGCGGGCCGCCGTCCTCGCCCGGCCCGCGCTTGAGCAGCGCGGGGTCGCGGGCGAGGGTCGCCGTGCCGTACCGCCGCTTGTTGAACACCGCGGCGACGACCCACAGGAGCACGCCGACGGCCAGCAGGACCCCGGCCGTCCGGTACTGCGCCGGGTCTCGGTCGACGAGGGGGCTGGCGAGGAAGAGGCACAGCACCGCGCCGAGCACGGGCGCGGCCGTGGGGGCCCGGAAGTGCCGGTGGTCCACCGGCTCCTGCCGCAGCACGAGGCACGCCACGTTGACGACGGCGAAGACGCACAGGAGCAGCAGCGACGTCGTCCCGCCCAGCGCCGGCACCCGCTGGACGACGGTGATGAGCAGGACCGCCAGGCCCGTCGTCACGAGGATCGCCACCCACGGCGAGCGCCGCCCGGCGTGCACCCGGCCGAAGACCGCGGGGATCACCGCCTGGCGGGACATGCCGTACATGAGGCGCGACGCCATGAGCATGTTGATGAGCGCCGAGTTGGCGACGGCGAACATCGTCACGAAGGCGAAGATCCCCAGGGGGAAGCCGGGCGCGCCGGCCTCGACCACCTGCAGGAGCGGGGTGTCGCCCTCCCCCAGCCGCTCGACGGGCACGAGCGCGACCGCCGAGATCGACACGAGCACGTAGATGAGCCCGGTGATCGACAGCCCCAGCAGCATGATCCGCGGGAAGACGCGGGAGGGGTCCTTCGTCTCCTCGGCCATGTTGACGGAGTCCTCGAAGCCGACCATGGCGAAGAAGGCCAGCGCCGTGGCCGTCGTCACGGACCCGAAGAGGCCGCCCGAGCCGGTGTCGAGCTGCGTGGCCCGCGAGAGGTCGCCGTCCCCGCCGCCGATGGCCACGGCGCCGACGGCGATGACGAAGAGCAGGCCGGTGAGCTCGACGAGGGTGAGGACGACGTTGGCCTTCACGCTCTCGCCGACGCCCCGGAAGTTCACCGCGGCGATGACGAGGATGAAGGCGAGCGCCACGGCCGTCACCCCCAGCCCCTCGCCCAGCGACAGCGAGAAGCCCTCGGCGACGTTCGCCGCGAAGGCCCGCGCCGCCGTCGAGGCCGACGTGATCCCCGACGCCATGACGGTGAAGGCGACGACGAACGTGAGGAAGTGCACGCCGAAGGCCTTGTGCGTGTAGAGCGCGGCCCCCGCGGCCTGGGGGAACTTCGTCACGAGCTCGAGGTAGGAGCAGGCGGTGAGCATCGCGACGGCGAAGGCGCAGACGAAGGGCAGCCAGGCGGCGCCCCCGACCTCGGCGGCGACCTGGCCGGTGAGGGCGTAGACGCCCGTGCCGAGGATGTCGCCGACGATGAAGAGCAGGAGCAGCCCCGGGCCCATGACCCGCCTCAGCCCGCCCTCCGCGGGGTCGGGGCGGGGGCCGGAGGCGCCGGGGGTGCTGCTCGCGGGGGCCGTCACCCGTCGGACTGTCCTCCGGACGGTCGCCCCTGGCAACGGTCCCCGGCCGTCCCGGGGCCGCCGCGCGGGCCCGGGACGCCGTGGGCGTCCGTCAGGCGTCGATGCGCTCCCGCTCCAGCACCTGCGCGCCGTCGACGATGAAGTCGCGCCGGGGGGCCACCTCGCCGCCCATGAGCAGCTCGAAGACGCGCTCCGCGGCCGCCGCGTCCTCGATCCGCACCCGCCGCAGCGTGCGGCGGGTCGGGTCCATCGTCGTCTCGGCCAGCTGGTCGGCGTCCATCTCGCCCAGGCCCTTGTAGCGCTGGATGCCGTCCTTCCAGCGCCGTCCGCGGCGCTCGAGGTCCTTCAGCGTGCTCGTCAGCTCGGCCTCGGAGTAGGTGTAGACGACCTCGGCCGGCCGGCGCGGCGCCCCGACGACCTCGACCCGGTGCAGCGGCGGCACGGCGGCGAACACGCGGCCCGCCTCGACGAGGGGCCGCATGTACCGGAAGAAGAGCGTGAGCAGCAGCGTCCGGATGTGGGCGCCGTCGACGTCGGCGTCGGTCATGACGATGACGCGCTCGTACCGGACGGCGTCGAGGTCGAAGGTGCGGCCCGAGCCTGCGCCCAGCACCTGGAGGATGGCCGCGCACTCGGTGTTGCCGAGCATGTCCGCGAGCGAGGCCTTCTGGACGTTGAGGATCTTGCCGCGGATGGGCAGCAGCGCCTGGTACTCGCTGCTGCGGGCCCGCGTCGCGGTCCCCAGCGCGCTGTCGCCCTCGACGATGAAGAGCTCCGTGCCCGCCGGGTCGTTGCTCCGGCAGTCCTTGAGCTTGGACGGCAGCGAGGACGACTCGAGCGCCGTCTTGCGCCGCTGGGTCTCGCGGTGCAGCCGCGCGCTGATGCGCGACTTCATCTCGCTGACGACCTTCTCCAGCAGCGCCGCCGACTGCGCCTTGTCCTCGCGCCGCGTCGAGGACAGCCGAGCCGCGAGCTCGGCGGAGACGACCCGCTGGACGATGGAGCGGACCGCCGCCGTCCCGAGGACCTCCTTGGTCTGGCCCTCGAACTGCGGCTCGGCGAGCCGCACGGTGAGCACCGCGGTGAGCCCGGCGAGGACGTCGTCGCGCTCGAGCTTGTCGCCGCCCGGCTTGCCGGTGAAGCTCACCTTGAGCTTGCGCGCGTTCTCCTCGACGGCCGTCCTGACGCTCTTCTGCAGCGCCGCCTCGAAGCCGGCGAGGTGGGTGCCGCCCTTCGGCGTCGCGATGATGTTGACGAAGCTGCGGACGCTCGTCTCGTAGCCCGTCCCCCACCGCAGGGCGACGTCGACGTGGCACTCCCGCTCGACCTCGGTCGGCTCGAGGTGGCCCATGGCGTCGAGGACGGGGACGGTCTCGGTGAAGCGACCGCTGCCCTGCAGGCGCCACACGTCGGTCACGGGCGGGTCGACGGCGAGGTGGTCGGCGAACTCGGTGATGCCGCCGTCGTAGCGGAACTCCTCGACGCGCCGTCCGCCCTCGGTGCCCTCGCGCTCGTCGACGAGGACGAGGCGCAGCCCGGGGACGAGGAAGGCCGTCTGGCGGGCGCGGGCGACGAGGTCGTCGTAGGCGAAGGCGGCCGTCGGGAGGAACACCTGCGGGTCGGCCCAGTAGCGGATGCGCGTGCCCGTGACGCCCCGCCTCGTGCGCCCCGCGTCGCGCAGTCCGGACGACTCGACGAAGGGCGTGAACGGCGAGCCCGCGCGCGGCTGCCCGTCGACGTCCTCGAAGGTCCCCGGCTCCCCCCGGCGGAAGCTCATGGCGTGGGTGCGACCACCGCGGTCCACCTCGACGTCCAGGCGCGCCGACAGGGCGTTGACGACGCTGGCGCCGACGCCGTGCAGGCCGCCCGAGGCCGCGTACGAGCCGCCGCCGAACTTGCCGCCGGCGTGGAGCTTGGTGAAGACCACCTCGACGCCGGACAGGCCGGTCTTCGGCTCGGCGTCGACGGGGATGCCGCGGCCGTCGTCGCGGACCTCGACGGACCCGTCGGCGTGCAGGAGCACCTCGATCGACGTCGCGTGCCCGCCGAGCGCCTCGTCGACGGAGTTGTCGATGACCTCCCACAGGCAGTGCATGAGCCCGCGGGAGTCCGTCGAGCCGATGTACATGCCCGGGCGCTTGCGGACGGCCTCGAGCCCCTCGAGCACCGACAGGTGCCGGGCGGAGTACGCGTCCTCGCGGTCGGCGGGGCGCACGACCCGCTGGGCGGGGCGCCGGTCGTCTCGCGGGTCTGCTGCCACGCGTCCAGGCTAGGCGGCACCCGCTGCTCCACCCGGGTGACGCGGCCCTCCCCGGACGAGGTCGGCCGCCGATCCTCTGACGGCGAACACGCCCGTCGTCCGATGGGGGAACGGCAGGGCGTGGTTCGATGGTTGAGCCACGTGGAAGCCGCACCACGGTGCCGCCGGGACGACCGGTGGTGCCGCAGGGCACCGACGAGCACGGCAACGAGCTCACTGGAAGGGACCGACGTGACCGCCACCCTCGCGACCGAGCACCTCACCACCACCGACCGCTGCGACCGCTGCGGCGCCCAGGCCTACCTCCTCGTCCGCCTCCCCTCCGGGGGGGAGCTGTTCTTCTGCAACCACCACGGGCGGGAGCACGAGGGCGTCCTGCGCGAGTCCGGCGCCGACATCCACGACGAGTCGGCCCGTCTCGCCGGGTCCTGAGCACCCGCACCGGAGCAGCACGCAGCACGGCTCGGCCCTGTCCCTGACGAGCTCCCCGACGACCGTCGCCCCGCGCGGGGCGGCGGTCGTCGTGCGTCCGGGCCCGGTCCGGGACCGCCGCCGCGCGGTGCCGTCGGCGCGGGCCGCGGCCGAGGTGGGAGGGTGCCCGGGTGGGTGACGTCCTGGCCTCGTTGGCCGACCAGGTGACGGTGGTCGCCGGTGTCGGGATCGTCGTCGGCGTCCTCGGCACCGTGGTGCCGGTCCTGCCCGGCGGGCTCCTCGTGGCGCTGTCCGTGGCCCTGTGGGCCCTCGTCACCGGCGGGGCCGCCTGGTGGGTGCTCGTGGGCGTCGTCGTCCTCCTGTCCGCCGGGCAGGTGCTCGAGTACCTCACGGCCGGCGTCTCCCTCAAGCGGGCGGGCGTGCCCAACCGGTCCCTCGTGGCCGGCGGGCTGCTGGGCATCGTCGGCTTCTTCGTCGTCCCGGTCCTCGGGCTCGTCCTCGGCTTCCTGCTGGGCCTCTACCTCGCCGAGCTGCACCGCCAGCCGGACGCCGCGACGGCGTGGCGCAGCACCAAGGTCGGCCTCCGGGCGGCCGGCGTGGCCCTGCTCATCGAGCTCGGGGCCGTCCTGCTCGCGGCGACGCTGTGGTTCGCGGTCGTGCTGACGGGGACGGTGTGACCGGCGTGGACGTGCCCCCGCCCTCCCCCGGCACGACGCCGGACCCGCTTCTCGCGGCCCGGGCGGTCGTCGTCCACGACCTCACCGCCCGCGGCCTCGGCACGGCCCCGCTCGTCGACGTCGTCGACGCGGCCGTCGCCGCGCGACGCTGGTGGCTGGAGGCGTGGCCGGAGGGCGGCGCCCACGTCGCCGGTCAGGTCGCCCAGGACGTGCAGGAGACCCTCCTCGACGACCACGGCGTGCGGTGGCCGTCGTGCCCCCGGCCGCCGGGCTGCACGGCGCCCGACCCGCACGTGCTCGCGGTCCTGCCCGACCTCGGGCCCGACCCGCACTGGGTCTGCGAGAGCGCCGCGGCGGACGTCGCCCCGCTGGGCGCCCTGCCGACGACGTCCTGACCGGTCCCGTCGCGCGCTGACGCCGCGTGACGAGGGGGCGGCGGCGCGGGGCCACCCGCCACGGCCCGTAAACTCGGGGCCGTGTCGACCCTGCAGCCCCTCGAGACGACCGCGACCTGCCCGCTCTGCGGCGGGGAGACGCGCGTGACGCGCGGCCCCGCCCAGGCGAAGGTCTTCGCCGCCGCCGACGACCCCGCCCCCGTCGGCCGGGTCCGCCGGGTGGTCTGGCACGAGGGCGGCGAGGACGCCTGCCGCGTCTCCGCCGCCGACTTCCGCCGCGCCGAGGGCGACCGCTGAACCACCCCCGCTGACCCCGGCGCCCCGGGGTCCGCACGGCGACCGCCCGTCCCGGACGACGCCGCCCGCCCCACGACGCACGACGGCCCCGCCACCGACGAGGTGGCGGGGCCGTCGTGCGTCCGGGGCCGGACGTCAGTCCAGGTAGTCCCGCAGGACCTGGCTGCGCGAGGGGTGGCGCAGCTTGGACATCGTCTTCGACTCGATCTGGCGGATCCGCTCGCGCGTCACGCCGTAGACCTTGCCGATCTCGTCGAGCGTCTTCGGCTGCCCGTCGGTGAGGCCGAAGCGCATCGAGACGACGCCGGCCTCGCGCTCGGACAGCGTGTCGAGCACCGAGTGCAGCTGCTCCTGGAGGAGCGTGAACGACACCGCGTCCGCCGGGACGACGGCCTCGGAGTCCTCGATGAGGTCGCCGAACTCGCTGTCGCCGTCCTCGCCGAGCGGCGTGGACAGGGAGATGGGCTCGCGGCCGTACTTCTGGACCTCGACGACCTTCTCGGGCGTCATGTCCAGCTCCTTGGCGAGCTCCTCCGGCGTGGGCTCGCGGCCCAGGTCCTGGAGCATCTGCCGCTGGACGCGGGCCAGCTTGTTGATGACCTCGACCATGTGGACCGGGATGCGGATCGTCCGCGCCTGGTCGGCCATGGCGCGGGTGATGGCCTGGCGGATCCACCACGTCGCGTAGGTCGAGAACTTGTAGCCCTTGGTGTAGTCGAACTTCTCGACCGCACGGATGAGGCCAAGGTTGCCCTCCTGGATGAGGTCCAGGAAGAGCATGCCGCGACCCGTGTAGCGCTTGGCCAGCGAGACGACGAGGCGCAGGTTGGCCTCGAGCAGGTGGTTCTTCGCGCGGCGGCCGTCGTGGGCGATCCACTTGAGCTCGCGCTCGTAGCGCTCGTCGCTGATGTCGCCGGACGACATGCGCTCCTCGGCGAAGAGCCCCGCCTCGATGCGCTTGGCGAGCTCGACCTCCTGCTCGGCGTTGAGGAGGGCGACCTTGCCGATCTGCTTGAGGTAGTCCTTGACCGGGTCGGCCGTCGCGCCGGCGGTGACGACCTGGACCGCCGGGGCGTCCTCGTCGTCGTCGTCGCGCAGGACGAAGGAGTCGCTCGTCTTCCCGTCCTTGGCGTCCTTGGCCTCGGCCTCGGAGGCGGTGGGACGCGCGGCGGCCTCCTCGTCGGCGAGGGTCTCGACCTCGCCGGAGGTGACCTCGGTCGGCCCCTCGGACGACTTGGCGGACTTCGCACGCGCGGGCGCGGCGGCCGTCTTGGCGGCGGCGGCGGTCGTCGTCTTCTTCGCCGCGGCGGTCTTGCTCGCCGCGCGGCTGCGCGCCGGCTTGGCCGGGGCCGCCTCGGCGACCTCCTCGGCCGGCGCCTCGGGCGCCGCGGCCACGGGGGCCGCCTTCGGGGCGGCGGCCTTCTTGGCCGTCGAGGCGGCGGCACGGGTGGGACGCGCGGGCGCCTCCTCGCCGGCGACGACGGTCGTCGCCGCACGGGCGCGCGCCGCGGCAGCGGTGCGCTTGGGCCGCTTCGCGACGGGCTGGGGGTCGTCGACCACGACGGTGACGGACGCGTCGTCGAGGGCGCGCAGCACCGTCTTCATGCGCGACATCGGCACCTCGGCGCTCTCGCAGGCCGAGCGGAGGCTCGTGGCGGTGACCGTGCCGGTGGATCGGCCCGAGGCGAGCAGGTCCTGCAGGCTCGGGTGGGCGAACTCCGCGGGGAGCTGCTGGGCCGGGGGGCTGGCGGGGGTGGGGACCGACGACACGGACTGCCTTTCGTCGTAGCGGACGAGCGGTGCGAGGGCCTGGGACGGCCGGGCGCCGGCGGGAGGCCGGCGTGCTCGCGGGTGGTGCGGGGCGTGCTGGGGCGGCGAGGACGTCACCGGACCCGTTCGAGTGCTCCAACGACCGCGGGACCACGTCCATGCCCGCGACGCGGGGTGTTTTCGGGCATGACGAGACCTGTGGTGCGCAAGTCCCCATCGTCGCACAGCCCGGGGGCTCCCCCGGCACCTCTGGGCCGCCGGGGTGGTGGGCGCGTCGCGCGGCGGGCACGACGGCGCGCCGCCGGGGCGTCCGGCGGCGGCGGTGGGGGCGGCGTGCGGCGCCGGGCCCGGGTCAGACGGGCTTGACCGCGAGGACGGGGCAGGGGGCGTCGAAGAGGATCCGCTGGGCGCCGGAGCCCAGCACGAGCTTGCCCACGGGGGTGCGGCGCCGCAGGCCGATGACGACGAGGGCGGCGCCCTCGTCGATCGCGACGCGGAGGAGGTCGGCCGACGGCTCGGCCCCGGGCGTGAGGGCGCGCAGCTCGTGGGCGGGGGCGTCAGCGCCGAGCGCGGCCTCGACCTCGGGCCGCAGCTCCTCGAGGGCGCGGGTGCTCGTGGCGACCGGGTCCGGGTCGTCCGGGTCGGCCCGCCGGTTGTCGACGACGACGACGCGGGAGCGCCGGCGCGCGGCCTCCGCGAGCCCTGCGGCGAGGGCGGCGCGCCCCTCGCGGGTCGGCACGTACCCGACGACCACGGTCATGGGTGCCCCCTCCTCGACGGCCCGTCCGGAGGTCCGGCGGGGCGCCCCCGGGCGCGCCGCGGAGGCTACCCGACACCCCGTCGGCCGCCGTGCGTAGCGTGGGGCCGTGGGCGACGGCGACGGGTGGGTGACCGCCGCGGGCGGGGTGCGGCGCTGGGGCCGCCACGGCGCCGCCGGGCTCCTGCTCGTCAACGACGGCTCGGGCGACGACGGCGCCGAGGGGCCGGCGGGCTCCCGGGTCCTGCTGCAGCTGCGCGCCGGGTGGACCCACCTCGGCGGCACGTGGGGGCTGCCCGGCGGCGCCGTCGACAGCCACGAGGACGCCGACGCCGGCGCGCTGCGCGAGGCCCACGAGGAGACCGGGCTCGACCCGGCCGCCGTCGAGGTCCTCGGCCGGCGCGTCACCGCGGACCTCGGCGTCTGGCGCTACACGGTCGTCCTGGGCCGCCGTCGCCGCGGCGCCCCGCCGCAGGCGCCGCACGCGGCCACGGCGGAGTCCGACGACGTCCGCTGGGTCGCCCTCGACGACGTCGGCGCCCTGCCGCTGCACCCCGGGCTCGTCGGCACGTGGGCCGGCCTGCGGGCGTGGGTCGAGCGGTCCACGTCCGCCCCGCCCGCCTGACCGCCGGGCCGCTCAGCCGTCGACGGGCCCCCCGGGACGGCCGAGCAGGTCGCGCACGACGGCCGCGACCGCCGCGTGCTCGGTGAGGAAGCCGTCGTGGCCCGCGGGCGAGTCGACGACGTGGAGGGCGGGCGTGCCGGGCAGGCCCGCCACGAGCTCCTCGCCGAGCGCCACCGGGTAGAGCCGGTCCGAGGAGATGGCCACGACCGCCGTCGTGGCGGTGACCGCGGCCAGCGCGGCGCCGGTCCCGCCGCGGCCCCGGCCGACGTCGTGGCCGTTCATCGCCCGGGTGAGGGCGACGTACGAGCCCGCGTCGAAGCGCCGCACGAGCTTGTCGGCGTGGTGGTCGAGGTAGGACTCGACCGCGTAGCGGCCGCCCCGGGCGGGGTCCTCCCCCGGCTGCGCCGTCCGCCCGAAGCGGGCCTCGAGCTCGGGCGCCGCGCGGTACGTGGCGTGCGCGACGCGGCGGGCGACGCCGAGGCCCGTGTGGGGCCCCGCGCCGTCGGGCGCGTCGTGGTAGTCGCCCCCGGCGTAGCCCGGGTCGCCCTCGACGGCGGCCAGCTGGGCCGCGGCCCAGGCGATCTGGTCGGCGCCGCTCGCCGCGCAGGCGGCCAGCACGAGCAGCCGGCGGACCCGGCCGGGGTGCGTGACGCCCCACTCGAGGGCGCGCATGCCCCCCATCGACCCGCCGACGACGAGCGCCCACGCCGGCACGCCCAGCGCGTCGGCGAGCGCCGCCTCGACGGCGACCTGGTCGCGGACGGAGACGGCCGGGAACCGGCTCCCCCACGGCCGGCCGTCGGGCGCGGGCGACGACGGACCGGTCGTGCCCTGGCAGCCGCCGAGGACGTTGGCCGCCACGACGCACCAGCGGTCGGTGTCGAGGGCCCGGCCCGGGCCGACGAGCTCGTCCCACCAGCCCGGGGTGGGGTGACCGGGCCCGGCGGGCCCCGCGACGTGGCTGTCCCCCGTCAGCGCGTGGCAGACGAGGACGACGTTCGACCGGTCGTCGGCCATCTCGCCCCACGTCTCGTAGGCCACGACGACGTCGGGGAGCACGTCTCCGCCCTCCAGCGCGACGGCGCCGACCCGCGCGAAGCGGCGGGAGCCGACCGGGTCGCCGGGGCGCCACGCGCCCGAGGCGGGCGGCGCGGGACGGGCGGCCCGGGACGCCGGGACCGGCGGCACGACGACCGGGCCGTCCGCCGGCGAGCCCTGCGCGCCCACGGCCGGCGGGGGCACCGCCGGCGGGGGCGGGACGGTGCGCTCCTCGGTGCGGGTGCTGCCCACGACGGCCTCCGGGGGTCCCAGGGGCCGACGGGCGGCCCGCGCTTGCCCGCCGCATGCCGGCGGGCCCGGTCATCACCCGGGGCACCCCACCGCGGAGGAGGGTTGCCGCCCAGCGAGCCGGGGCTCCGCGCTGGGACTCTTGACCTGGCGCGGACGGTAGCAAGGGCCCCGCCGCGACCGCACCGCCCGTCCGGCCGTCGGGCGGCGCCCCGGGGCCCGCAGGCCCCGCGCCGGGTCAGCCCGCGGGCGCCTCCTCGTCGTCCTGCCGGCGGGCCCGCACCCAGGCGGGGACCGCCCCCGCGTCGACGAGGTCGAGGACGAGCCGCGCCATCGGCACGGCGGGCCGGACCTCGAGCGCGCGCTCGGCGCAGGCGACCGCGCGGGCGCCGTCGCCGGACCACCACGCCGTCCACGCGAGCGCCCCGAGGGCGTGGGCGCCCACCCGGTCGGGCAGGTGCCGCACGACGGCCGCGAGCACCCCCTCCGCGGCGGCCACGAGCGCCGGGTCCGGGACCGCGGCGCCCGCCGGCCGGCCGACGACCGCCTCGAGCAGCGCCTCCGCGCGCTCGTCGGGGCCCTCGGCCGCCACCCGCTCCGGCACGTCGCCCGCCCCCGCGAGGCAGCTGACGAGGACGGCGTCGCGCACCCACGGGTCGGCCAGGGCCGCGCCGACCCGGCCGAGCAGCACGGGGTCGTGGAGGTCCTCCGCCGGCCCGCGACGGCCGGGCGCGTCCCCGCCGGGCGGAGCGGCCAGCCGCTCGACCTCGACGGCACCGCGGAAGGACGCCAGCGCGTCCGCGCGGAGCCGGGCGGCGCGGGCCGGGTCGCCCTCGGCGCGGCGCGTGCGGCGCCGGGCCGTCGCGGCGGCCCGGACCGCCTCCTCGCGCGCGTCGGCGGCCGCGGGCCGCAGGTCGTCGAGCAGGGCGTCCCGCGACCGCAGCGGCGCGGACCCACGGGCGACCATCTCGACGGCGGCGAGGCTGCCGTCGAGGGCGGCGAGGGGCTCTCCCTCCGGCGGGCAGCACGCGTCCCGGCAGCCGAGGCGGCGCAGGCGGTCCCCGTCGACCCACCACGCGTCGCCGAGCCGCAGGCCGCGGCCGACGCAGGCCCCGGCGACGAGGACGTCGACGAGGCCCGCGAGCGACAGGTCCCGCGGGTCCGGGCCCCCGGGGTGGCCGCCGCCCAGCAGGTCGGCGGGCACGGCGTCGTCGTAGACGACCGCGACGACGGCGGACGCGCCGTCGCGCACGGCGAGGTCGACCGCGTGGTCCACGAGGCGCCCCAGCAGGTCGACGAGGTCGGCGGGCACCTGCCGGAGCGCCAGCAGCGCCCGCTCCCGGTCGGCGAGGGCGGGCAGGTCGACCCGCGAGACGAGGCCCACGCGCCGGCGGGGTCCCCGCAGGCTCACGAGGACGAGGCTGCGCGCCGGGACGAAGCCCAGCTGGTGCGGCACGAGGGCCACGAGGTCGCGCGGGTCGCCCACGCGGAGCACCTCGGGGGCGCGCACCTGCGGGGGCAGGAGGGGCGCCGTCCGCGGCCGGCTCCTCGCCCCCTCGGCGGCGGTGGGGCACGGGCGGCCGCGGCGACGGCGCGAGGTGGTCGTGTCGTCGCGGCGGGGGGCGGGTGAGGTCGTCATGACGGCGAGCGTGGGGCGCCGGACGTCGGCGCGGGGACGCCCTCCACAGGGGGGGTCCCGGGCGGGGGCCCGGCGCGCACCGGGGCGCCGTCGAGGGCGCCGTCCACAGGACGTCGCCCCCGGCGGCGGGCGGGAGGTCAGACGACGACGCTGCCCTGGACGGTCTCGCGACCGGGCTCGGCGGCGCGGTCCGTGCCGGCGCCCTCGGGGCCGTCGGCGGCGGGGCGGCCCGCCTTCTCCCAGCGCAGGAAGGCGGTGGTCTCGTCGACGACCGCGCCGGCGAGCCACGTGAGGACGAGCGCGTCGTCGACGAGGCCCGCGAGGAGGAAGACCGCCTCGGGGACGAGGTCGACGGGCGAGACGACGTAGCCGACGGCGAGCGCCATGAGCGCGAGCCGGCTCGTCGTCGTGCCGGTGTAGCGGCCGCGCACCACGGCGGTGACGAGCCGCGGGAGGGCGGTGAGCTGCTCGCGCAGGCCGGGGTCGCCGGCCCGGCGGGCGCCCATGAGCGCGGCCGCCAGCGCGCGCCAGGCGCCGCGGTGGTGGGTGCGTGCGGACAAGGGGGCCTCCCGGTCGTCGGGCGGGGCGGCAGGGCGCCCCGCTGCGACCAGGGTAGGTCGCCCGTGCCCGGGCGTCCCCCGAGAGGGACGGGGTCGCGCGGGCCCGCCGTCGCGGCGGGCCCGCGCCGACGGCCGGCCGCGTCAGGCGGCGCGGCGCGCCAGCCCGCGGGCGCCGCCCGCGGGGAAGTCCTCGCGGGCGCGCTTGCCGATGCCGCGCATGAGCCACGCGTCCGCGCCGCCGCCGATGACGCCCCCGGCGACCGGGACGAAGCGCCCGAGGCGGCCGACGGTCCGGGCGCCCATCTGGCCGAGCAGGCGGAAGCCGAGGCCCTTGTTGACGGCCACGCGCAGGGGGTGCGGCAGCCCGCGCAGGAGCGTGCGCGACAGCAGCCCGCCGCCCGCGCCCGCGACGGGCAGCGACGCGCCGGCGCCGACGAGCGACTCCAGCACCTCGGCGCGGACGCCGGCGTCCCGCAGGTCGTACCCGCGCAGGTGCGCCACCGCGGCCACGAGCCGGGTGCCGAGCGCGTAGAAGCCGATGACGTTGGCGGGCAGGGCCACGGGCAGGGTCACGAGGCCGCCGAGCCCGGTGACGAAGCCCTCGGCGCCGGCGAGCCGCAGGTGGCGCCCCACGAGCGCCTCGACGGCCTTCTCGACGTCGCCGTCGGCCTTGGCCAGGGCCTTCTCGGCCGCCTCGTCGGCGGCGTCCAGCGGCCCGACGCCGCGGATCCCCAGGTCGACGAGGCGCTGGACGAGGCCGGACGCGGCCTTCTCGCGGTCGCTGGTCACGGGGTCCTCCGGTGCGGTCGTGGTGTCCCCGCCGGCCCGGGGACCGGGACGGCGGGCTCGTGCCCCCGGCACGGTGCGGCCGGGCCCCGCCCGGCGGGGCGGCGGCGCCGTCGTCGGCGGGCGCGCCCATGATGGCCGGATGCTGCTCGCCGCGCTCGCCGCCCGCCTCGAGGAGGTCGCCGCCACGTCGTCGCGGCGGGAGAAGGCGGAGGTCCTCGCCGGGCTGCTGCGGCAGGCGGGGCCCGCCGAGCTGCCGGTCCTCGTGCGCTACCTCGAGGGCGAGCTGCCCCAGCGGCGCACCGGCCTCGGCTGGCGCTCGCTCGCCGGCGGCCCGCCGCCGGCCGCCGCGGCCACGCTCGAGGTGCTCGACGTCGACGCGGCCATGGCGGCCGCGGCCGCCGAGCAGGGGCCGGGCTCCACCGGACGGCGCCGGGGCCACCTCCTCGACCTCATGGGCCGGGCCACGGCGGCCGAGCAGCACCTCGTCGCCGGCCTCGTCTCCGGCGAGCTGCGGCAGGGCGCCCAGCGGGGCGTGCTCGTCGAGGCGCTGGCCGGGGCCGCCGGGGTGCCGGCCGCCGTCGTGCGCCGTGCCCTCACCCTGAGCGGCGACGTCGTGGAGGTGGCCGTCGCGGCGCTGGGCGCCGACGGTCCCGCCGCCGCCCGGGCGGCGCTCGAGGCGGTCCGGCTCGAGGTGGGCCGCCCCGTCTCCCCCATGCTCGCCGCGAGCGCGCCCGACGTGCCGGCGGCCCTCGCCCGGACGGGGGCCGCCGTCGTGGAGTGGAAGCTCGACGGGGTCCGCGTGCAGGTGCACCGGGACGAGGGCCCGGACGGCTCGCCGCGCGTCCGCGTCTGGACGCGCACGCTCGAGGAGGTCACGGGCTCGCTGCCCGAGGTCGTCGCCGCGGTCGCGGCGCTGCCGGCGCGCACGCTCGTCCTCGACGGCGAGGTGCTGCTCCTGCGCCCGGCGGACGACGCGGACGAGGCGGACGACGCGGACGACGCGGACGACGGCGTGCCCGCGTGGCAGCGACGACGCCCCGCACCCTTCCAGGAGACGTCGAGCCGGGTCGCCACCCGCGGGGCCCGCGCCGTCGCGGTCGCCGCGGCCGGGGCCGGGGCCGGCGACGAGCTCCCGGCGGAGCAGCCCGCCCCCGCCGGCGCCGTGCCCGGCCCGGCGGTGCGGACGTCCCCCGACGCCGGAGACGGCGACGGCGACCCCTCGCCGCTGCAGCTGGTGCTCTTCGACGTCCTCCACCGGGACGGCGAGGACCTGCTCGACGCCCCGCTCCGGCGACGGCGGGAGGTGCTGCTCGACCTCGCGCCGCACCTCGCCGTGCCCGGGGCGGCCGCGGCCCCCCGCGCCGACGGGGACGAGGACGGCGACGACCCGTCGGCGCCGGCGGCGGCGCTCGCGCGCGAGGCCCTGGCCCGCGGGCACGAGGGCGTCGTCGTCAAGGGCGCCGGCTCCCCCTACGCCGCCGGCCGGCGCGGCGCCGCCTGGGTCAAGGTGAAGCCGCGGCTGACGCTGGACCTCGTCGTCCTGGCCGTGGAGCGGGGCTCGGGCCGTCGGCGGGGGCAGCTGTCCAACCTCTGGCTCGGGGCGCGCGACCCCGAGGGGCGCTTCGGCCCGCCCGGCGGCGCCGTCATGCTCGGCAAGACCTTCAAGGGCCTCACCGACGCGATGCTCGCCTGGCAGACCGAGCACCTGCGGGCGCTGGCCGTGCCCGACGCCGACGGCCGGGAGGACGGCTACGTCGTCCACGTCCGGCCGGAGCTCGTCGTGGAGATCGCCCTCGACGGCGTCCAGACGTCGCCCCGCTACCCCGCCGGCCTGGCCCTGCGCTTCGCCCGCGTCGTCGCCCACCGGCCCGACAAGCCCGCGGCGGAGGCGGACACCGTCGCGGCCGTGGAGGCCCTGCACGCGGCGGCGCGCGGGCTCCCCGACCCGGGCCGGGACCCGGACGAGGCGTGAGCGCGGCCCCCGGTGCGCTGCTCGCGGTCGTCCGCGGGCCCGCGGGGCTCGGGCTCGCCGACGGCGAGCGCGCGTGGGCCGTGCCCGCCGCGGGGCCGGCGGCGGCGGCGCGGGTGCTGGCCGACCTCGAGCGCGAGCGCTCGCCCCGCTGGGTGTGGTGGTCGGCCCGCGAGGTCCTGGGACCGCTGGCCGGCCACGGCGGCCGCGACGACCGGCCCCCGCACCTCGCCCGCGCGTGGGACGTCGCGGCCGTCCACCGGCTCGTCGCGGGCGGCGGGGACGACGGCCCCGCCGCGGCCCGCGCCGTGGCCTGCGGGCTCGCCCCGTCCGCCGCCCCGTCGCCCGGGCAGCTGGACCTCGGCGGCGACGGCGGCGTCCCCGACGGCGACGGCGACGACCCGGTCCGCCCCGACGGGCACCTGCGGCCGGAGTGGGTGGACGGCTCCTGGGCCGACACGCCGGGCCGCGCCGCCCGCTGGGCCGCGGCCGCCCTCGGCACCGCGGGGCTGCAGCGCGAGCGCCTCGTCGCGACGGCGGGCGAGCACGCCGTCGTGACGGCGTGGTCGGAGTCCGCGGCCGCCGTGCTCGCCGTCGAGCTGGAGGCGTCCGGCGTGCCCTTCGACGTCGCGGCGGCGCGGCGGGCGGTCGAGGCCGTCGTCGGGCCCCTGCCCGAGGACGAGGCCGGCGCCGCCCGGTCCCGCGCCGCGCGCGACGCGCCGCTGCAGCGGCTGCTCGGCCCGGGGCCGACCGGGGCGCCCGTCGACCTGCGCAGCCCGGCCCAGGTCCTCGACGCCCTCGCCCGCGCCGGCCTGGACCTGCCGGACACGCGCTCGTGGCGGTTGGAGCGCCTCGCCGAGGAGCCCGGCGCCCCGGCGGTGCTGCGGTCCCTCGTCGCGTGGCGGCAGGCGGAGCGCCTCGCCGTCGCCCACGGGCCGCGCTGGCTCGCCGAGCACGTCGCGGGCGGACGGCTGCGCGCGGCGTGGTCCGCGAGCGACGGCGGGGCCGGCCGGATGACGGCGTCGGCGGGCGTCCACAGCATCCCGCGCGAGCTCCGCGACGCCGTCCGCGCGGAGCCCGGCCACCTCCTCGTCCGCGCCGACCTCGGCCAGGTCGAGCCGCGCGTCCTCGCCGTCGTCTCCGGCGACCCGGCGCTGGCCCGCGACGCGGCCGAGGACGACCTCTACGCCCCCGTCGCGGCCCGCCTGCGGGTGGCGCGCGACGTCGCGAAGGTCGCCGTCCTCGCCGCCATGTACGGGCAGACGAGCGGGGCGGCCGGCGCCACGATGGCCGCGATGGAGCGCAGCTACCCGCGCGCCGTCGCGATGCTCGTCGACGCGGCGCGCCGCGGCGCCGCGGGCGAGGACGTGCGGACGGCCGGCGGGCGTCTCGTGCGCGTCCCGGCCGTCGAGGAGGTGCCCGTCGAGGCCGGGCCCGCCGCGCTGGAGCGCTACCGGGCGCGGCTGGCCGGGCGCGGGCGCTTCGCCCGCAACGCCGTCGTGCAGGGCTCCGCGGCCGAGCTCTTCAAGGCGTGGGCCGCCACGGTGCGGGCCCGGCTCGCCGCGGACGGCAGCGGGGCCGTCGTCCTGTGCCTGCACGACGAGCTGCTGCTGCACGTGCGCGAGGAGGACGCGGACGCCGTCGCCGCGGGCGTCGTCGCCGACCTGGGGACCTCCGCCGCCCGGTGGTGCCGGGCCGTCGGCGGGCCGCCGGTGCGCTTCACGGCCGACGTGGCCGTCGTCGACCGCTGGTCGCGGGCGAAGGGCTGAGCGACCCCCGTCAGGCCGGGCGGCGCTCGGTGAACGCCGGCCAGGGGGCGTCGGCGGGACGCAGCGTCGTCCACCCGGCGGCCCGGGCCGCGACCGCGGCGAGGACGGCCACGACGGCGGTCGGGTTGTGCACCCGGCCCGCGAGGACGGCGTCGCGCGCGTCGTCCAGCGGCACCCACCGCGCCACCATCTGCGCCTCCTCGTGCTCGCGCGCGAAGCGGTCGGCCTCGTCGACGACGGACAGGTCCCGCGCCAGGTAGACGCGCAGCGCCTCGTCGGAGCCGCCGGGCGTGCTGAACCACTCGACGAGGGTGTCGAGGCGGCCGGCGACGAGGTCGGCCTCCTCGCGCAGCTCGCGCGCGGCGGCCGCCGCGGGGTCCTCGCCGTCGACGTCGAGGAGGCCGGCCGGCACCTCCCACAGCTCGTGCCGCACCGGGTGGCGGTACTGGCGCAGGAGCAGGACGCGGTCGTCCGCGTCGAGGGCGAGCACGCCGACGGCGCCCGGGTGGACGACGAGGTCCCGGCGCACGGGCCCGTCGCCCCCGCCGAGGTCGACGGTGTCCGTGGCGACGTCCCACACCGCGCCCTCGAAGACCGTCTCCCGGCGCAGGACCTCCCGCGGCGCGAGGACGTCCGCGAGCGGCGTGCCGTCGTCCGTCGCCGCGAGGGCGTCGAGGGCCTCCCGCGACGACGGGCCGCTCACGCGAGGACCTCGTCGACCTCGACGAGGCGCTCCTCGCGCTGCCGGGCCACGGCCGCGCGGACGAGGCCCGCGAAGAGGGGGTGCGCCCGGGTCGGGCGGCTGCGGAACTCCGGGTGCGCCTGCGTCCCCACGTAGAACGGGTGGACGTCGCGCGGGAGCTCGACGAACTCGACGAGCGCGCGGTCCGGCGACTGCCCGGAGACGACGAGGCCGGAGGCCTCGAGCTGCTCGCGGTAGTCGTTGCTCACCTCGTAGCGGTGGCGGTGCCGCTCGTGGACGAGCTCGCTGCCGTAGACCTCCGCGACGACCGAGCCGGGCGTGAGGGCGGCGGGGTACAGGCCGAGGCGCATCGTCCCGCCGAGGTCGCCGGCGCCCTCGACGAAGGCCTTCTGCTCCTCCATGGTCGCGACGACGGGGTGCGGGGTCTGCGGGTCGAACTCCGAGCTCGACGCGCCCTCGAGCCCGGCGACGGTGCGCGCGTGCTCGATGACCATGCACTGCAGCCCGAGGCACAGGCCGAGGGTGGGCACCTTCGTCGCGCGGGCCCACGTGAGGGCGCCGAGCTTGCCCTCGATGCCGCGGACGCCGAAGCCGCCCGGCACGCAGACCGCGTCGACGCCCGAGAGCGCCCGGCGGGCGCCGTCGGGGGTGGTGCAGTCGTCGGAGGGGACCCAGCGCAGGACGACGCGGGCGTCGGCGTCGAAGCCGCCGGCCCGCAGCGCCTCGGTGACCGAGAGGTACGCGTCGGGCAGGTCGACGTACTTGCCGACGAGGCCGACGGTGACCGTGTGGCGGGGGGCGTGGACGCGCTGCAGCAGCCGGTCCCACTCGGTCCAGTCGACGTCGCGGAAGGGCAGGGCCAGGCGCTGGACGATGTAGGCGTCGAGGCCCTCGGCGTGGAGCACCTTGGGGATGTCGTAGATCGAGGGGGCGTCGACGGCGTTGGCCACGGCGGCCTCGTCGACGTCGCAGCTCGCGGCGATCTTGCGCTTGATGCCCTCGGGGATCGGCCGGTCCGAGCGGCACACGAGCGCGTCCGGCTGGATGCCGATGTTGCGCAGCGCGGCGACGGAGTGCTGCGTCGGCTTGGTCTTCAGCTCGCCGCTGGGGCCGATGTAGGGCACGAGCGAGACGTGGACGAAGAAGACGTTGTCGCGGCCGACGTCGCGGCGGACCTGCCGCGCGGCCTCGAGGAAGGGCAGCGACTCGATGTCGCCGACGGTGCCGCCGACCTCGGTGATGATGACGTCCGGCACCGGCTCGCCGTCGGGGCCGGGCTGCGCCTTGGCGCGCATCCGGGCCTTGATCTCGTCGGTGATGTGCGGGATGACCTGGACGGTGTCGCCGAGGTACTCGCCGCGCCGCTCCTTGGCGATGACCTCGGAGTAGACCTGGCCGGTCGTGACGTTGGCCGCCGCGTCGAGGTCGACGTCGAGGAAGCGCTCGTAGTGGCCGATGTCGAGGTCCGTCTCGGCGCCGTCGTCGGTGACGAAGACCTCGCCGTGCTGGAACGGGTTCATCGTGCCGGGGTCGACGTTGAGGTACGGGTCGAGCTTCTGCATCGACACCCGCAGCCCGCGCGCCCGGAGCAGCCGCCCCAGGCTGGAGGCGGTCAGCCCCTTCCCGAGGGAGGAGGCGACACCCCCGGTCACGAAGATGTGCCGCGTGCCTGCCTGACCCGACCGGGAGATCCCTCGTTCCACCACGGACCTCGACGGTACTACCGACCGGCCCCCGCCGGTGACCACGGCCCGCCCGCGGCGAGCCGGGCGTGGCGGTCCCGCCAGCCCGCGAGCACCTCCGCCGGCCCGGGCAGCGCCTCGTACGCCGCCCGCGCGGCCCGGCCCGCGGCGGCCCGACGCACCGGGTCGGCCAGCAGGTCCCCCACCGCCGCCGCGAGGGCGGCGTCGTCGCCCACGGGCACGAGGGTCCCGACCCCCTCGAGGAGGTCGGGCAGGCCGCCCGTCCGGGTGGCGACGACGGGCAGGCCCGCCGCCATCGCCTCCTGCACGGCGAGCGCCCGGGCCTCCCACGTGCTCGTGAGCGCGAAGACGTCGGCCCGCGCGAGCAGGGCGGGCACGTCGTGGCGGGCGCCCAGCAGCCGGACGGGGGCGCCCGCCTCCTGCAGCTGCTCCCGCAGCCCCCGCTCGACCCCGGGGTCGCCGTCGCCGACGACGAGCCAGGTCCACGGCCCGGCCGGGCGCACCGCGCCGTCGCCGCGGACGAGGCGCCCTGCGGCGCGGACGAGCGTCGGGAGGTCCTTCTGCGGCGCGAGCCGGCTGACGGTGAGGACGACCGCCGTCCCGGGGGCGAGGTCCTCGAGCCCTGGCGGCGGGGCCGGCGTCCCGACGGGGCCCGGGAGGTCGGGGACGGCCACGGGCGTCGTCACCGCGCCGTCCGCCCCCAGGTCCCGGGCCCGGGCGGTGAGGTCGTCGGAGGCCCCGGTGAGCAGGTCGGCGCGGCGGGCCTGGAGCCGCTCGGCCGCGGTCGTCAGCCGGTGGCGCCACCCCGCGGGCGCGCCGAGGACGGCGTTGTGCCACGTGACGACGACGGCCGGGCGGCCGGGGCGGCGGCGCCCGGGGCGGCCCCCCACGAGCAGCACGGCGAGCAGCCCGGCCTGGTGGCCGTGCGCGTGGACGACGTCGGCCCCGCGCAGCAGGTGCCGCAGGGCCACGAGGCGTCGCAGCGCCACCAGCGGGCGCCGCGGGGCGGGCCACAGGACGCGGACGTCGGGGCCGTCGTCCGGGGCGTCGGGGCCGGCGGGCCGACGCCGCTCGCGCCAGCGGCCCGCCGTCGTCGCGCTCGTCGCCACGACGACCTCGGTGCCCTCCCCCGGACGGGGCGGGTCCTCCCCGGACGACGCCAGGCCGCGGGCGAGGTCGTCGACGTGGGCCGCGACCCCTCCGGTGGCGTGGCCGAGCAGCAGCACGAGCCTCACGACGTCCTCCCCCCGGGCGCCGGCGGCGCCCCTCCGTCCGCGGCGTCCCCGCGGACCTCGGCGTCCTCCCGGTCCTCGGCGCCGGGGGCGCCGTCGGGACCGTCCGCCGTGCCGGGGCCCCCGCCGCCCCGCCGGCGGAGCCGGCCCAGCACCGCGCGGGCGACGTCCCGGTCGAGCAGCGCCACCAGGGCCGCCGCGAGCGCCGTCGTCACGGCGGCGCCGGCGACCGCGGCGAGCACCGCCGGCAGGGTCCCGCCGCCGGCCGCCCCGAGGACGGCGTCGACGACGAGCCGCCCGACGACGCCGGCACCGACCGCCGCGGCCGTGGCCGCCGCGAGGGTGCGCCCCGTCCCGGCCACCGCGGCCGGGCCGGCGGCCCGGCGCAGCGCCCGGAGGAGGAGGACGGCGGCGAGCGTGAGGCCGAGGCTCGTCCCGCCCGCCATCGCCACGACGCGGTCGGCGCCGGGCAGGACGGCCGCGAGGACGACCTGCGCGACGACGACGCCCAGCCACCCCGTCACGGTGGCCGTCGCCGCGGCCCGGCCGCGCTCCAGCGCGTACAGGGCCCGGGCGACGGAGGCGACGAGCGCCAGCCCGAGCAGCGACGGGGCGATCGCCGTCACGGCGCGGCCGACGGCGTCGTACGCCGTCCCGTCGCCGTCGGCGCCGCCGCCCGGGTCGAGCCCGCCGTAGAACGCCTGGACGGCGGGGGCGACGGCCACGAGCAGGCCGGTGCCGAGGAGGGCGACGCCGACGACGGCCCGGGTGCTGAGGGCCGCGGTGCGCGCGAAGCCGTCCCGGTCGCCCTCGGCGGCGGAGCGGGCCAGCCGGGGGAAGGCGCTCGTCGCGAGCGGCACGGCGAGCACCGCGTACGGCAGCACCGAGACGGGCTGCACGACCTGGACGAAGACGCTGAACGAGCCGGGCGCCGGGTCGCCGAGCCGGCCGCCCAGGAGGAGGGCGGTGAGCACCGCCGCCTGCTGGGCCAGGAGGGCGGCGAGGCCGGCGCCCGCGAGGCCTCCCGCCCGCCGCAGCACCCCCGGCGGGAAGCGCAGCGTCGGGCGGGGCCGCACGCCGCTGCGCAGGACCGGCCCGAGCAGCGGCAGCGTGAGGACGACGACGCCGAGCGTCGTGCCCCCGGCCAGCACCGCGACGGCCGCGCCGCCGGGCTCCTCGCCCGCCGCCCGCGCCGGCCCGGCGACGACGCCGTGCAGGAGGTAGGCGCCGATGACGACGAGGCTCGACAGCAGCGGCGACAGGGCCGGCCAGGCGAAGCGCTGCTGCGCCTGCAGGGTGCCGACGAGCACGACGCCGACGCCGTAGAGCACCACCTGGGGCGCGAAGACGACGAGCATCGCGGTGGCGAGGGTGCGCTGGTCGGCCAGCCCGGCGCCGGGCCGGAGCAGCTCCGCCAGCGGCCCGGCGAGGGCGGCGACGGCCAGCGCCGACGGCACGAGCAGGAGCAGGGACCAGCCGAGGAGCGCCCCGACGACGCGGTCGACCTCCGCCCGGTCGCGGCGCGCCAGCGGGCCGGCGAGCAGGGGCACGACGGCGCCCGCGAGGGCGCCGCCCGCGACGACCTCGAAGAGGACGTTGGGGACCGTGTTGGCGGCGTTGTAGGCCTCCCCGACGGCGGTCGTGTTGCCGACCGAGCCGGTGAAGACGACGCCGCGGACGAACCCGGCGACGCGCGCCAGCAGCGTGAGGACGCCGATGAGGGCCGCCGCGCCGACGAGCCCGCGGGTCGCCGGGCCGAGACGGGCCCCGAGGCCGGGGCGCCCGGCCCCTCGCGAGGGCGCGGGGCTCACCCGGCCGCGGGGCCGGCGGGCGCCGGGGCCCGGCGGCCGAGCCGGTCGAGCGCGCGCAGCCCCGGCGTGGCCTCGACGACCCGGCTGAAGCTGACGACCTCGCTGGCCGCGGTGAGGCCGAGGAGCACCGCGAGGACGGCCGCGCGGGCGCGGCGGTCCTGCGTGCGCGTGAGGAGGGCCGCGCCGAGGAGCGCCCCGGCCGCGTTGGCCCCGCTGTCGCCGAGCATCGCCTCCTCCCGGAGGTCGGGCAGGAGGAGCACGGCGGCGGCGCCGGCGCCGGTCGCGGCGAGCGGGCCGCCGGGCCGGGCGCCGGGCACGCCGGTGCCGCCGACGAGGTGGCCGAGGACGAGCACGGCCTTGAGGGCCCGCCCCGGCCGCAGGTCGAGGAGGTTGACGAGGTTCGCCGAGCCCGCGACGAGGGCGCCCGCGACGAGGCGGTCGGCGACGCCGACCTCGCGCCCGGGGCGCGAGGGGCCGTCGACGAGCGCCGCCCCGAGCAGGCCGCCGAGGCCGATCCCGACGACCTTGAGGCCGCCGGTCGTCGGCCGCCCCCGCAGGAGCGAGCCGAGGTGGCCCTTCAGGCCGCGCGCGTCGGCGGAACCGTGGACGTCGTCGACCGCCCCGAGGACGGCCGCGACGCCCGTGGCGAGCGCGGCGCCGGCCCGCGCCCGGCCGGGCAGCGGCGCGACGGCGGTCCCCGCCAGCTGCGCGAGGGCGAGGACGGGGCCCTCGAGGAGGGTCACCGCCTCGCCGCGGTGGTTGGTGCGCTCCAGCGCCCGGCCCGCGCCCGTGGTGCGCAGGCGCCGGGCGGCGGCCCAGCCGAGGGCGGCGGTCGCCGCCGCGGTGGCCGCGGGGACGAAGCGCAGGCTCACCCCGCACCTCCCCCGGTCGTGGGCTGCCCGGTCGTGGTGCCCGCCGTGCCGGCGTCGTCCGGCGGCAGGGGCGGCAGGGCCGCGTCGGCCCCGTCCCGGCTGCCGTACTGGCCCGCGCCGCCGTCGGCCTGCTGGCGCAGCGCGAGGACGACGCCGAGGCGGCCGGCGGGCGTGCCGGCGTCGTCGACGGCGCTGACGTCGTCGGCGAGCGCCTCGCCGCGCAGGAGGGCGACGGCGTCGGGCGCCTCGTCCCCCGTCGTGCCGTCGCCCGGGGCGAGCCCCGCGAGGACGGTGCCCGCGCCGGTGGAGGCGAGGGCCCCGAGGACGGCGAGGTCGGTCGCCGCGCGGGCGTCGTCGACCTCCGCGCTGCCGGTGGGGGCGGCGCCGGCCGCGGGCGCGACGACGAGGGCCGTGCCCGCCCGCAGCGACGGCTCGCCCTCGACGTCGGCGAGGTCGGCGGCGGTCAGGGCCTCGAGGACCTGCGAGCCCGCGGCGGAGGCGCTGCCGACGAGGCCGTCGTCGCCCGCGACGACGGCCGTGGCGAGCGCCCCGGCGAGGGCGTCGGGCGTGCCGGCGTCGCCCTCGACACCGTTGAGGGCCAGGTCGGGCAGCGCCGCGAGGACGTCCTCGCGCGTCGCCGCCGCGTCGGGGTCGACCCACGCCGGGTCGAGCTCCACGGTGCCGGTGACCTCGCCGCCCGCGGCGACGACCTGCTCCTCGAGGTCGTCGACGAGGCCGCCGTCCGCGCCGGGCAGCGCGACGACGACCGTCGACGTCCCGGTGAGGGCGCCGTCGGCCAGCACCGGCGCCAGCTCCTCGAGCGCGGCGTCGCGGGCGGCGACCTGCGCCCGCAGGTCGCTGTTCTCCAGCTGGAGGGCGGCGCGGTCCTCGCGGAGGAGGTCGACCTGGCTCGTGAGGGTGTCCCCGATCGAGTCGCGCAGCGGCCCCGCCCCGAGCACGACGCCGATGGCGAGCGCCATGAAGACGCTCACCAGCGACACCAGGTGGTAGCGGAAGTCGATCACCGGTCGTCCTCACCGGACGGCCCGCCGGGCCGCCCCCTCGTCTCGCCGGGCCCGCCCGCGGGCGGCCGGCCGGTCGTCGTGCGCGGGCCCCGCCCGCCGGCGGCGCGCGCGCCGCTCACGGGCTCTCCGCCCAGCCGCGCACCGACGCCACGAGCCCGTCGAGCTGCGCGCCGAGGAGTGCCACGAGCGTCTGCCCGGCGGAGGTCGCGAGCAGCGCCACGAGCAGGGCGAGCAGCCCGGCGACGAGGAGCGCCGCCACCTGGGCGGTCGAGATCCGCTGGCGGTAGAGGCGGGAGACGCCCTTGGCGTCGACGAGCTTGCCCCCCACCCGCAGCCGGGTGAGGAAGGTGCTCGCCATGCCCGCGCGCCCCTTGTCGAGGAACTCCACGAGCGTGGCGTGGGTGCCGACGGCGACGATGAGCTCGGCGCCCCCGTCGTCGGCGAGCATCATCGCGACGTCCTCGCTCGTGCCCGTGGCGGGGAAGACGACGGGGTCGACGCCGAGGGCCTGGACCCGGTCCAGCCCGGGCGCGCGGCCGTCGCGGTAGGCGTGGACGACGACCTCCGCGCCGCTCGTGAGCGCCGCGTCGGACACCGAGTCCATGTCGCCGACGACCATGTCGAGCCGGTGCCCGGCCTCGAGGACGGCGTCGGCGCCGCCGTCGACGCCGATGAGGACCGGGCGGTACTCGCGGATGTACGAGCGCAGCGTCGCGAGGTCCTCGCGGTAGTGGTACCCGCGGACGACGAGCAACGCCTGGCGCCCGGCGAAGGACGTCCGCACCTCGGGGACGCCGATCCCGTCGAGGAGGAGGTCCTTCTCGCGGAGCATGTACTCCATCGTGTTGGCGGCGAAGGCCTCGAGCTGGGTGCTGAGCCCCTCGCGGGCCGCCTCCATCGCGGCGGCGACCGTCGCGGACGTCTGCCGCGTCCCGCTGGCCACGACGCGGTCGCCGTCCTCGGCGAGCAGGACGAGGTCGTCGCCGTCCACGCGGACCCGCTGGCCCTCGGTGAGCGCCGTCATGACCTCGGGGCCCACGCCGTCGACGAGGACGACGCCGGCCTCGACGAGGACCTGCGGGCCGATGTTGGGGTAGCGCCCGGACGTGCTCGCCGCGGCGTTGACGACGGCGGCCGGGCGGGCCGCGACGAGCGAGTCGGCGGCCACCCGGTCGACGTCCTCGTGGTCGATGACCGCGACGTCGCCGGGCTGGAGGCGCTTGGCCAGGTCCTTGGTCCGCCGGTCGAGGCGGACCACCCCCCCGGTCGCGGCGTCGCCCGGCGGGCCGGGGCGCCGGCGCAGCACTCGTCTCATCGCGGGGATGGTCCCACGGGAGCGACGGCACGCCGACCGGGCCGCGCCGGGCGGGTGGCCACCGGTCGACCGGCGGACGACGCGACGGGCCTACCGGGCGCCGGGCGCGCCGGCCGGGCGGGCCTGCTCGAGGAGCTCGGCGGCGTGCTCGCGGGCGCTGCGGGAGGTCCCGTGGCCGGCGAGCATCCGCGCCAGCTCGGCGACCCGGCCCTCGTCGTCGAGCGCCCGCACGCCGCTGGCGACGACGCTGCCGTCCTGGCCCTTCTCGACGAGCAGGTGGGCGTCGGCGAAGGCGGCCACCTGCGGGAGGTGGGTGACGACGAGCACCTGGGCCCGCTGCGCGAGGGCCGCGAGCCGCCGTCCGATCTCGACGGCGGCGCGCCCGCCCACGCCGGAGTCGACCTCGTCGAAGACGAAGGTCTCCACCGGGTCCGCCTCCGCGAGGACCACCTCGAGCGCGAGCATGACGCGGCTCAGCTCGCCGCCGGAGGCCCCGCGCGCCAGCGGCCGCGGGTCGGCGCCGGCGTGCGCGGCGAGGAGCAGCGCGACGTCGTCGGCCCCGTCGGGCCCGAGCCGGCCCGTCCGCTCGACCCGGACGACGAGGCGGGCCCCGCCCATCGCGAGGGCGGCGAGCTCGGCGGTCGCCGCGGCGGCGAGCCGCTCCCCCGCCGCGGTGCGTGCCGCGGAGACGGTCGACGCCAGCTCCTCGAGCTCGTCGGCCAGCTCCCGCTCCCGCGCGGCCAGCGCGACGACGCGGTCGTCGTCGCCCTCGAGGCCGAGGAGACGCCGGCTCGCGCCCTGCGCCCAGGCGAGGACGCCGTCGACGCCGCCCGGGCCGTCGCCGGCGGCCCCCACGGCGGGGTCCCCGTAAGTGCGGACGAGCGCGGACAGCTCGGCGCGGCGGTCCTGGACGACGGCCAGCCGCGCCGGGTCGGCCTCGAGGCCGGCGAGGTGGGACGCGGTGTCGGCGCCCGCCTCGGTGAGGACGACCGACGCCTCGGCGAGCCGGTCGGCGAGCTCGGCGAGCACCGGGTCGTGGTCGCGGGCGGCCTCCAGGGCCCGCCGCGCCGCCTCCACGGCGCCCACCGCGGAGGCGCCGCCCGTCGCCTCGTCGTCCTCGCCCGTGAGCGCGGCGTGCGCGGTGGCCGCCGCGAGCCGGAGGTCCTCGACGTGCGAGAGCCGCTCGGCCTCCTCGGCCAGGGCGACGTCCTCCCCCGGCCGCGGGTCGACGGCCTCGACCCGCTCGAGCCCGTGCCGCAGGAGGTCGGCCTCCTGGGCGCGCTCGCGGCCCCGGGTCCGGATGTCGTCGAGCTCGGCACGGACGGCGCGGTGGTCCGCGAGGACCGCGCGGTAGCGCGCGAGGGGCACCGCCACGGCGTCGCCCGCGGCGGCGTCGACGACCTCGCGCTGGCGCTGCGGCGAGCGCAGGAGCACCTGCTCGCTCTGGCCGTGGACGGCGACGAGGTCGTCGGCGAGCTCCCCGAGCAGCCCGTTCGGCACCGAGCGGCCCCCGACGTGAGCCCGGCTGCGGCCGCCGGCGGCCACGGTCCGGGCGACGAGCATCTCGGCGCGACCGGGTCCCGCCGCGTCGAGGTCGGCGCCCGCCTCGATCGCCCGCCCGGCGGCGGCGCCGCCCTCGGGCAGCGTGAAGCGGCCCTCGACGACGGAACGTGCCGCGCCCGAGCGGACGGCGCCCGCGTCGGCCCGCTCGCCCAGCAGCAGCGCGAGGCTCGTGACGACCATCGTCTTGCCGGCCCCGGTCTCGCCCGTGAGGACGGTGAGCCCGGGCCCCAGGGGCAGCGTCGTCCCGGCGATGACGCCGAGGTCGCTGATGCGGATCTCCTCGAGCACGCGGTCAGCCCCGCCCGTCGCCGGCGGCGGCGCCGTCGTCCGGCCCGCGCCACCCCGTGACGGGCAGGCGGAACTTCGCGACGAGGCGGTCGGTGAAGGGGCCCTCGGCGAGCCGGGCCAGCAGCAGCGGGTGGCGCCCGCGCGTCACCTCGATCCGCGAGCGCGGCGGCAGCTGCGCCGTCCGGCGCCCGTCGCACCACAGGACGCCGCCCCCGGCCGTCCGCTGCTGGACCTCGACGGCGAGGACGGAGTCCGGCGAGGTGACGAGCGGCTTGGCGAAGAGGGCGTGCGCCGAGATGGGCACCATGAGCAGCGCCTGCACCTGCGGCCAGACGACGGGTCCGCCGGCGCTGAAGGCGTAGGCCGTGGAGCCCGTGGGGCTCGCCATGACGACGCCGTCGCACCCGAAGACGGAGACGGGACGGCCGTCGACCTCGGTGACGACCTCGATCATCCGCTCGCGCTCGGCCTTCTCCACGCTCGCCTCGTTGACGGCCCACGACCGCGTGACGACCTGGCCGTCGCGCAGGACGCGCACGTCGAGCGTCATCCGCTCCTCGACCGTGTAGTCGCGGGCGGCCACCCGGGCCACCGTGCGCGCCAGGTCGTCCCGCTCGCTCTCGGCGAGGAAGCCGACGTGGCCGAGGTTGACCCCGAGCAGCGGCACGGGGTGGTGCCGGACGAGCTCGGCCGCCCGCAGGATGGTCCCGTCGCCGCCGAGGACGACGACCATCTCGGCGCCGCGGAGCTCGTGGCCCTCCACCTCGTCGAGGTCGAGGACCGGCACGTCCTCCAGGCCCTCGATGGCCTCGGCCTCGTCGGCCAGCATCACGGGGGCGATCCCCGAGGCGCGCAGCAGCGTGACGAGCTCCCGGGCGGCGGCCACGGCGGCGTCGCGTCCGGTGTGGGCGAGGACGAGGACGGTGCGGCCGTCGTCGTCGCCGACGCGGCACACGGGGAAGGGGCCCTCCTCGGGGTCGGTCACGGCGTCGCCCCCGCCCGCGCGGCGGCCGGCGCCGCACCCGTCGGGCCCTGCTCGACGGCCGCGGCCACGGCGGCGTCGACCTCCGCGGCCCCGAGGGCCGGCGGCCCGGCCGGGTCGGCGGGCCCGCCGGGCGTGCGCAGCCGCAGGAAGTACTCGACGTTGCCGCTGGGGCCGGGCAGCGGGCTCGCGGCGCAGGCGACGACGGCGAGCCCCTCGTCCCGGGCCGCGGCGGCGACGGCCGTCACGGCGTCGCGGCGCGCGGCCGGGTCGCGCACGACGCCGCCCGCGCCGAGCCGGTCGCGGCCGACCTCGAACTGCGGCTTGACCATGAGCAGGTGGTCGGCGCCGGGGGCGCTGCACGCGGCCAGCGCCGGGAGCACGAGGCGCAGGGAGATGAAGGACAGGTCCGCGACGACGAGGCCCGGCAGCTCGCCGAGGTGCTCCCGGACGACCTCGGCCCCCAGCGCCCGGAC
Source organism: Pseudokineococcus lusitanus (assembly GCF_003751265.1). Lineage (NCBI taxonomy): Bacteria > Bacillati > Actinomycetota > Actinomycetes > Kineosporiales > Kineosporiaceae > Pseudokineococcus > Pseudokineococcus lusitanus. The sequence goes on along the minus strand of NZ_RJKN01000011.1, from coordinate 3,957 downwards.
GTTCGTGCGGTCGAGCACGACGACGCGCGGGTCCGACCGCACGGCCCAGGCCAGCTGCCCGTAGCCGACGTCGACGGCGAGGACGCGGCCCACGCCCCGGTCGAGGAGGACGTCGGTGAAGCCGCCCGTCGAGGCGCCCGCGTCGAGGGCACGACGACCGGCGACGACGACGTCGGGGCAGGCCTCGAGCGCGCCCGTCAGCTTGTGGGCGCCGCGGCTCGCCCAGCGGCGGCGGGGCGCCCCGGGGTCCGTCGGCGTCGGGCCGTCGCCCGGGCGGGCCTCCTCCACGAGGAGGGGGTCGGCGGGGTCGACCTGGCTCGCGGCCTTCGTGGCGCGCTGCCCGCGGACGAGGACGGCGCCCGCGTCGACGAGCTCGGCCGCCTCGACGCGCGAGCGGGCGAGGCCGCGCCGGACGAGCTCCGCGTCGAGCCGGCGCCGACGGGGGGCGCTCACCGGGCCGTGCCCTGCAGGCGTCGGGCCAGGCGGGCGCGGACGTCCTCGAGCGCGGCGGCGACGTCCTCGGACGGGGCGTCGGCCGGGAGGGCGGCGAGCACGTCGGCCGCGGCGCGCACCTCGGCGTCCTCGGCGGGCGGGCCGTCCCCCGGCGGGGGCCCGGGCACGGCGCGGTCCGTGACCGGCTGCGGCGCCTGCGGTCCCGGGCGCGGGGGCCCGGGGACCGGCGGACGGGCCGCGGCCGGGCCGGGTCGTCCGGGTGCCTCGCTCACCCGCGCCACGCTACCGGGCGTCGAGCGGGGCCAGCCGCCCGAGCACCTCCGCGGGGACGTCGACGGGACGGCCGGCGTCGGCCCGCTCCCAGGCCGCGGCGCACAGGGCGCGCAGCAGCTCGAGGGGCGTGCCGCCGTCCCCCGCCGTGAGGACGTCGTCCTCGACCCGCACCCGCGCGCCGCCGGACGCCCAGGTCACCGCGGGGCCGTCCTCGTCGCGGTCGACGGCGGCGGGCGGCTCGAGCAGCGCCCCGAGGTCGGCGCCGAGGTGCGTCGGGCGGTGCTCCGGCGGTGCGGCGACGACCGTGGCGGCGACGTCGACGCCCGTGGACACCCAGAGGGTCGGCAGCCCGGCGGCGTGGCCCCCGGCGACGTCGGTGTCGAGGCGGTCGCCGACGACGAGGGCGGGACGCCCCTCGGCCGCCGCGAGCAGCAGCGGGGCCTCCGGCTTCCCGGCGACGCGCGGGACGGCGCCGGTGGCGTTCCGGACGGCCGCGACGAGGCTGCCGTTGCCGATGGCGGGGCCGCGCTCGCGCGGCAGCGTGGCGTCGGTGTTCGTCGCCACCCACAGCGCGCCGGCGCGGACGGCGTACGCCGCCTCTGTCAGCTCCGCCCAGCCGACCCGGGGCCCGAAGCCCTGGAGGACGGCGACGGGGGCGTCGTCGGCCGAGGTGACGGGGACGAGGCCCGCGTCCGTCAGCGCCCCGGCCACGCCGGGGCCCCCGACGGCGAGGACGCGCGCGCCCTCGCCGCAGGCCTCGCGGACGAGCAGCGCGCCGGCCTGGGACGAGGTCCGCACCTCGTCGGGCCGGGCGGGCACGTCCACGCGGCCGAGGTGCTCGGCGACGTCCTCGGGCGGCAGGGAGGCGTTGTTCGTCACGAAGCGGACGTCGACGCCGGCCTCGCGGCAGGCGGCGACGGCGGGGGCGGCCCCGGGGACGGGACGGCCGCCGGCGTAGACGGTGCCGTCGAGGTCGAGGAGGACGACCTCGACGGCGGCGGCGAGCGTCGGCTCAGGCACGGGGCGGCTCCTCGCCGTGGGCGCCGTCGGCGGCGTCGGGGTGGTCGGCGGACGGGTCCGCTGCCGGCCCGGCGGGCGGCTCGTCGGAGGCCGGGGGGCGGTCGGCGCCCCGGTCGAGCAGCACGGGGTGCAGCCCCTCGTCGAGCTCGGGCAGGGGCGTGACGCCCTCCCCCGTGGGGTCGAGGAGGTCGCGGACGCGGGCGAGGGCCGTCGCGTACTCGGGCCGGTCGGGGTTGAGCGCGACGGCGAGGGCCAGCTGCTCGGCCGCCTGCTTGACCCGGCCGATGCGGCGCAGGGACTGGCCCCAGCCGAAGCGGGCGTAGTCGCTGTCGGGTTGCACCTCGACGAGCACCTCGAAGGTGCGGGCGGCCGCGCCCGGGCGGCCGGCGGTGAACTGGGCGCGGCCCAGGGCCTCGAGGACGCTCGCCGACCGCGGCTCGTCGGCGACGAGCCGCTCGAGCACCGTCGCGGCGGCCGCGGCGTTGCCGCTGTCGAGCAGCCACAGCCCGCGCTGGAGCGTCTCGTAGCTGCCGGAGCCGTCGCCGTCCTCCCCGCCGGACAGCCAGGGCAGCGGGCCGGGGCCGGTCACGACGGGTCCTCCACCCACAGCACCGCGTCGTCGTCGTCCGCCGGGGGACCCGCGGGGCCGCCGTCCTGCGGGGCCTCGGGCCGGGGCGCCCGACGTCCGGCGGCGACGAGGGCGTCCTCGTAGGCCTCCCGCAGGCGGGCTTGGGCCTCGCGCAGCTCGGGCGGGACGGAGCCCTTGAGCTCGGGGAGCTGCAGCTCGAGCACGGCGGCGTCCAGCTCGCCGAGGTCCTGGCGGGCCCCGGCGACGACGATGGCCAGCTCGAGCCGGCCCGCGCGGTCGAGCTCCTGCGCGGCGGGACCGGCGGCCGCCTCGAGCGCCCGCTCCGGGCGGCCGAGGCCCCGCTCGCAGTCGGCCATCACGGGGAGCAGCGCCTGCGACCCCGTGAGCCGGCGGGCGGTGCGCAGCTCGCGCAGCGCCTCGTCGTAGAGCCCGGCGCGGTAGGCGGCCAGCCCCATGGCCTCGCGGACGACGCCGACGCGCCCCGCCCGGCGCTGCGCGGCCCGGGCGTGCGCCAGCGCCTTCTCCGGCTCGTCGTCGAGGAGCACGCCGACCATGACGAGGTGACGGGCGACCTCGGCGGCGTTGTCCGCCGACAGGGAGGACAGGTCCCGGCGCACGTCCCGGTCGAGCGCGTCGGGCGTCACGTCGTCGGGGATGGTCGGCTCGACGACACGCGGCGCCCGCGGCGGTGCGTCGGAGCGGTCCCCCCACGCGCCGCGGGGGGCGCCGGACGACGGGCCGTGGTCCCGACGGGGCCCGCCGCGGGAGTCCTCGCGGCGCGGTCCTCCCCCCAAGCCCTCTCGGCGCGGACCGCCCCGGGAGTCGTCACGGCGGGGTCCACCGCGGGAGTCCTCGCGCCGGGGCCCTGCCCCGGGGCCCTCGCGGCGCGGACCGCCCCGGGTGTCGTCCCGGCGGGGGCCACCGCGGGGGTCCTCACGACGAGGACCACGGGGCTCGCCCGGGCGGGACGCCCAGCTGTCGTCGCGACGGGTGGGACGGCCGTGGGAGGAGGGCCGTCCGGCGTCGGGGCGACCGCCACGGCGGTCCCGGTCGTCACCCCCTGCCCGGGAGGCCCCGGGGCCGGCGCCGTCGCGGCGGGGCGGACGACCCTGCCCGCCGCCGGAGGAGCGGTCGCCGGCGGGACGACCGCCGCCCCGCGGGTCCCGGCCACCGGCGCGCGGCGGCCGGTCACCGGACGCGGGGGGACGTCGGTCCTGCGCCCCGCGGTCCTGCTCGTCGGGTCGTCCGTCCTCGTCCACGTGTCCTCCTGCGTCCGGGAGCCGCCACGAGGGCGACGCCTGCGGCCGGCTCGGCGTCCGGGCTCCGCTGATGATGTTGTCCGTCGACACCCATGCTGCCGCACGGGCCGGAGGCCCTGCAGCGCGCGCCGCCACGGCGCTCACGACGTCGACGCGGCCGGCGGTCCGAGGGGACCGCTCCGGCGACGAGCTCCACGCAGACACTGGTCCGGTCGTGGACGCAGGAAAGGGGCCGCAGGCACGAGCCCCACCCGAAGGCAGAACACGAACCCACGACCCCTCACCCACAAAAGATGTCCGGCGGCGACCTACTCTCCCACCCAGTCCCCCAGGCAGTACCATCGGCGCGAACGGGCTTAGCTT
>NZ_RJKN01000010.1 GCF_003751265.1 Pseudokineococcus lusitanus | reverse complement strand
CCCACTGGCGAGACGAGCACCCGAGATACTGCAAAAAAGCCGACCACGACCACCCAGCCACCCCGGACGGGACAACCAGACAACCCGCAGCCGACCAAATGGCATTCGACTTCGGTACGCTGTTGAGTTCTCAAGGAACGAGCCTGCCAGGTGTCCGAGCCGCAGCCCGACCTCCCTGGAGGCAACTTGTCAAACCTAGACCCTGGGGTCCGAGGTCGTCAACCGCCCTGGGGCGGCCGATCCGGCCCTCTCGGCCCGGCGACAGGAAGAACATTACCCCGCTCCCGGGGGTGCTCCTGACCACCCCCGGGTGGCCGTCGGGTGACGCAGGTCCACCGGTGCCCCCCGGGCCGGGGCTCACCCCGCCGGTGCCAGCGCCACCCGTGCCCGTGACGTCACGACGATGTCCACCGCCGCCCGGAGCCGCAGGCCGGGCAGCGCGGACAGGACCGGCAGCGGGACGCGGGTGGCGAGCTCGACCTCCGCCGTCCGGCCGTCCGGCGTCCCCGTGGACGCCCCCACCACGACGTCGTCCCCGGCCGGCAGGCGGCCGAGATGGTCGACCACCGCGGCCCGTACCCCGGCGTCCGTGAGCGGTGGTCCCTGCTCCAGGCCGGTCCCGCCCCGGTAGTAGCCCTCGAGGTCGACGGCGTCGGCGGCGTCCGACGCCGCCGCGTCCGCCAGGGCGAGGAGCCGCTTGCGCTCGAGGTGCACCCCCGAGGCCGTCGCCACGACCAGCAGCAGGACCACGGCGAGGACGACGTAGCCGAGGACGAGGAGGGTGACCTGACCGTCGTCCCCTGCGGGTCGGCGACCGACGGGCACCGTCGTCCCGGACACCCCCGGCTGCCGACGCCCGGTCACGGGCCCACCGCGGCGGCGAAGCGGTCGGCGACCGCGCTCCCCCGCGCCTCCACCTCCACCGACGTCGGCACCGCTCCGGCCAGCACCCGCGGGACCCCCGGCAGCACGACGTCGAGCCGCACCGTCGTCCGGACGAGCGCGTCCGGCGTCGCGCACGGCGAGGCCTCGCAGGCGACCTCGAGGTGCGCGTCACCGGCCGCGAAGCCCTGGTCCTCCGCCGCGAGCGCGACGACGGCCCGCGCGTCGCGGGCGGCTCCCGCGGCGTCCCCGTCGACGGGCTGCGCGAGGACGCGGGCGGCCTCGCGGGCGCCGCCCTCCGCGGCGAAGGCGGCCGCCTGGACCCGCCCCACGACGACGACGAGGTAGACGAGGGGGACGAGCAGCAGCACCCCGAGGACGAGCACCTCCACCACGGCGCTGCCCTCGTCCCCGCGGCCCCCGCACCGTGGGCGGCCGGACGGCCGACGCGGCGCCCCGGTCACCCGGCGCCGCCGACCGGTGCCAGTCCCCGCCCCCGGGCCTCCACCGCGCCGCCGACGCCGAGAAGGCCGGCCACCGGCAGCGGCGCCCGCACGACCACCTCGACGACGTCGCGCCCTCCCACCCGGACGACGTCCGCGGTGACGTCACGGGCGTACGCCGGCGACAGGGCGGCCGTGACGAGCTCGCGCGTGCGGGCGGCGCCGTCGGCGGGCGAGCGGTCGGCCAGCGCCCCGAGCCGCGCGCCCTCCGAGGCGCAGTCGACGAGCGTCGCCCGGACGTGGAGCACCACCGCCAGCTGGAGCACCCCGGTCGCCAGCAGGGTGAGCAGGCCGGCCACGACGGCGAACTCGACGACGGCGCTGCCGCCGTCCGCCGACGGGCGGACGCTCAGCCGCCGGCGAGGACCCGGTCCATCGCCGCGTTGAACACCTGGGCCAGGCGGGGCCCCGCCACCGCCCACAGCGCGACGACGAGCCCCGCCGTCATGAGGGTCACCATCACCCAGCCCGGCACGTCCCCGCGGTCGCCCCGGAGGACGGCCCGGCACCGTCCCACCGCCCGGCCCGGCAGCGCGGCGGCCGCCGCGGCGCCCCTCCTCCCCCGTCGCGCGGCTCGTGCGGTCCCTCGCGTGGTCGTCGTGCTCATGGCGGTCCCCTCGTCGTGTCGGACGTCCGGTGCAGGTCGGGCGGCGCCGGCGGGCCCGGAGGCGCACGTGCCGGGGCCGGGTCGGTCGGCGGGTCACAGGCCGAGCCTCAGGACGGCGAGCCCGGGGTAGACGGCGAAGACGACGGTGACCGGCAGCACGAGGAAGACGACGGGCACCATCATCGCCACCTCCTGCTTGCCGCCCCGTTCCATGAGCGCCCGGCGGCCCTCGTCACGGGCGTCCTGCGCCTGCGCGCGGAGCACCTCGGCGAGCGGCGTGCCGCGCTCGACGGCCACGGCGACCCCGTCGACGAAGCGCGCCAGGCCGGGCAGGCTCGTGCGGTCGGCCATGCCCTGCAGCGCCTGGACGAGCGACGCCCCCGCCCGGGCCTCGGCGAGCGTGCGCCGCAGCTCGCCGCTCAGCTCGCCCGCGCAGGTCCGCGCGACCCGCTCCAGCGCCCCGACCGCGCCCTCGCCCGCGCTCACCGACAGGGCGAGCAGCTCGGCCACCGTGGGGAACTCGGCGGTCATCCGCTCCTCCCGGCGACGCACGGCGCGGGTGAGCCACCAGTCGCACAGGAGGACGCCTCCCGCGCCGCCCAGCAGCACGAGGAGGACCAGCGGCACGACGGCGGCCCCGCGCGACGCCGCGAGGAGCGCGGCCGCGGCGCCGCCCGCGGCGAGCCCGCCGATGCCCCAGACCACCTGCTGCGCGCGGAACTCCTCCACGCTCGTGCGGCGGCCGAGCTGGTCGAGCCGCCGTCGCACGCCCGCCCGGCCCCCGAGGACCCGCTCGACGGCGCGGACCGCGTCGGCCATCACCGGGGCGAGCAGCCGCTCGACGACGACGAGCGGTCCGCGCGAGGGGTCCTCCCGCAGCAGGCGTGACGGCGGCACCGCGTCGCGGACGTACGGGGCGACGCGGTCCTCGACCGACGTCCGGCGCAGGAACGGCAGGCGCACCAGCGCGAGCCACAGCCCCAGGCCACCGACGAGCCCCAGCCCCGCGCCGCCCCAGGACCAGACCTCCGCGCCCGCGCTCACCGCAGCACCCGCTGCTCGTCGGGCAGCCGGCCGATCCGCACCATCAGCCGGTAGGCGACGACGCTGGCCGCCAGGCCGGCGAGCAGGACGCCGGCGCCGGTGGCCGAGTCGTAGGCGGCGACCGCCTCGGGCCGCGACGCCAGCAGCGCCAGGACCAGCCACGGCGCGGCGACGGCGAGCCGGGCCCCGTTGACGGTCCAGCTCTGCCGGGCCTCGAGCTCGGAGCGGGTCCGCGCGTCCTCGCGCAGGAAGGCCGACAGGGTCCGCAGCAGACGCCCGAGGTCGCTCCCGCCGACCTCCCGGGTGAGGCGGAGGGCCTCGACGATCCGGTCGGCCACCGGGTCGGCGAGCGCCTCCTTCAGCCGGTCGAGGCAGTCGCCGAGGCGGCCGCTCGCGCGGTAGTCCTCGGCGAAGGCCGCGAAGGCCGGGCGCAGCTCCGCCGGCCCGCGGACCGCGAGCTGGCCGAGGGCCTCCGGCAGCGACAGGCCGGCGCGAATGCCGGACGTCAGGTGGTCGACGGCCTCGGGCCACTGCTCGCGCGTGCTCGTGCGCCGGCGCCGGGCCCGCGAGCGGACGAGCGTGGTCGGGCCCGCGGCGGCGAGCAGCCCGAAGGCCGCGCCCACGACGCCCGAGCCCGACGCCACGCCCACACCGAGCGCGACGAGGAGCGCGGCGACGACGGACGCCCCCGCGAGCGACGCCGGGCCGACGCCCGGCATCCCGGCCTGGACGAGGTCGTCGCGCAGGAGCTGCAGCCGGCGCGAGGGCGGCCGTGGTGCACGGTCGGGGTCGGGGACCCAGCAGGCCCACCACAGGCAGAACAGGCCCGCGCCCCCGACGAGCCCGACCGCGGCGCCCACCTCAGCCGTCCCCGAGGAGGGCGGCCAGGTCGTGCCCCGCGCGCTCGAAGCGGTCGGCGTGCGGCGGGAAGCCGTCCGCCCGCACGAGGACGCCGCCCGCCGTCGTGAAGACGTCGGCGACCTCGACGACGCCCTCCTCGACCCGCCCCGGTACCGCGACGACCTCGCGGACGGCGCGGCGCCCGTCCCGGTCGAGGGCCACGTGGACGACGAGGTCGACGCTCGCGGCCACGGTGGGGACGACGAAGCGGCTGCTGACGTTCTCGCCCGCGAGCAGCGGCAGCGTGCACATCTTCGCCACGGCCTCGCGGGCGCTGTTGGCGTGCAGCGTCGCCATGCCCGGCAGTCCGCTGTTGAGGGCGATGAGCAGGTCGAGGCTCTCCTCCTGCCGCACCTCGCCGACCACGAGGCGGTCGGGGCGCATGCGCAGGGCCTCCTTGACGAGGCGGCGCAGCGGGATCTCGCCCGTGCCCTCGAGGCTCGGCTGGCGGCACTGGAGCCCGACGACGTCCCGCAGCGGCACCTTGAGCTCGAACACCTCCTCGCACGTCACGACGCGCGAGCGCGGCGGGACGGCCGCGGCCAGGCAGTTGAGCAGGGTGGTCTTGCCCGCCTGCGTGCCGCCGCTGACGAGCACGTTGAGGCCCGCGTGCACCGCGGCCTCGAGGAAGGCCGCGGCGCGCGCCGTCAACGTCCCGAGCGCGACGAGGTCCTCGAGCCGGTCCGCCCGGACGACGAACTTGCGGATGTTGACCGCCCAGTGCCGCCGCGTGACGTCAGGGATGACGACGTGGAGCCGGCTCCCGTCGGGGAGGCTGGCGTCGACGAAGGGCGAGCTGAGGTCCACCCGTCGCCCCGAGGGCTTGAGCATCCGCTCGACGAGGTCGGCCACCCGCTCGGCGGTGAGGATCGTCGTCGTCAGCTCGGGCCGCCCGTGCCGGGCGACGAAGACCTTGCCCGGCTCGTTGATCCAGATCTCCTCGACCTCCGGGTCGTCGAGGTGCTCCTGCAGCGGGCCCAGGCCCCCGACGGCGTCGAGGACCGCTTTGACCACGCCCGCGCCGGGGAGCGGCGGCAGCGTCCCCAGCAGGGAGCGCTCGTCGTAGTCCGCCACGACGTCCTCGACGAGGCTGCGCAGGCGCGACGGCTCGCGGTCCGGGTCGAGCCCGCGACGGCGCACGAGCTCGCGGACCTCGTCCTCGACGATGGCGACCGCGTCCACCCCGTCCCCCGTCCTCCGCCCCCGCGGGTCGTCGCGCGGCCGGCCGGCGGACCGGCGGCACCGGCGGGACGACGTCGTCCCGGGCGCGCTCCGCCACGCTAGGCAGGACGCCGCACCACGGACGGGGGCTTTCCCCGCCCGGACGGATGATGCGCACGTCCCCGCCGTCCGCAGGACCGCCGTCCACAGCTGTGGACGGCGTCCCCGCGGCGGCCCGACGGCGGCCAGGGTCGGCACCGTGCGGGACGACGACGGGCAGGGCCACGGGCAGGCGGCGGACGGGGACGGCGCCGTCCTCCTCACGGTGCGCGACGACGCCCGCCCCGGCGCCGCGGGCCCCGCGGTGGACGTCCTGCTGCGGGCCCCCGGCGACGGGGACGTCCCCCGTCGGCTGCGGGAGGTCGTCGACGACCTCGCCGCGCTCCTCGACGCGCGCGGCCCGGGCACGGGAGCGGCCGGTGCCGTCCGGTGGTGGTGCGGGGGCGAGGCCCTCCACGGCGACGAGGTGGTGGGCCTGCCGCCCCTCGTCCGCGGTGCCGTGCTGGTCCGGCGGGCGGCGGCCGCGTCCGCGCGACCGCCGGCGCCGCCGCGCACGGCGGCGCTCGTGCTGCACGTCGTCGCCGGTCCGGACGCGGGCGCCGTCGTCCCCCTCGGCGCGGGCCGCCACGTCGTGGGCCGGTCCCCCGCGGCCGACGTCGTCCTCGACGACCCGCTCGTGTCGCGGCGGCACCTGGCCGTCGACGTCCGGCGCGACGGCACGACGGCGACCGACCTCGGGTCCGCGAACGGCACCGCGACGCCCGCCCCGGCGGCCGGCGGGGGGCGGGCGGAGCCGGGCGCCGTCGCCGTGGGCCCCGGGGCGCGCCTGCGGCTGGGCGGCTCGACCGTCGAGCTGCGCCTCGGGGGGACGCCCTCACGACCCCTGCGGTGGGACGGCCGCGGCGGCCGGCCCGTCACCCCCGGCCCGCCGCCGCCCGCCGCTCCCCCGGTGCGACGTCGGACCCGGCCCGCCCGGCCGACGCCGCCGGAGCCGCCCCGCACCGCCTGGCTGCCCGCCCTCCTCCCGCTCGTGCTCGCCGTGCCCATGGCGCTGCTGTGGAGCCCGTGGGCCCTGCTCGTGGGGCTGGCCTCGCCGCTCGTCGCCCTCGGGACCACCTCGGTCGAGCGCCGCGCGGGGCGGCGACGGCACGCGGCGGCCGTGGCCCGGTCCGGCCGCCTGCGGGCGGCCGCGGACGCGGACGTCCGGGAGGCCGTCACGGCCGAGGCCGAGGCCCTGCGCCGCGCGGTGCCCGGGGCGACCGACGTGCTCGCCGCCCTCGTCGGCGACGGCCCCGACCTCTGGGTGCGGCCGCGCGGGGCGCCGGTCGTCGTCGCCCCGGGCACGGGGACGGCGCCGTCGTCCACGGCCGTGGACGAGGACGACGAGGACGGGCGGACGACGACCTCGCGACCGGTGCTGATCGACGTCCCTCTCGTCGTCGACCTCGACGCCGTCGGGGGCCTCGCCGTCGTGGGCCCCGCCACCGCCGCGGCCGGCACCGTGCGGTGGGTGCTGCTGCAGGTGGCGGCGCTGCACCGTCCCGATGACGTCCGCGTCGTCGTCCTCGTCGACGACCCCGCCCGGTGGGCGTGGGCGCGGTGGCTGCCGTGCGCCGGGCCCGACGCCGTCCCGGCCGACGGCCCCCGGGCGCGCGCCGCGGTGGCCGGGCTGCTCGCCGCCGCCGCCGACCGGCTCGCCGCCCCGACGCCGTCCGCGCCGGCCGACGACCGGGTGCTCCTCGTGCTCGACGCACCCGTCCTCCTGCGGACCGTCCCGGGCCTGGCCGACCTCGTCCGCCGCGGACCGGCGGCCGGGGTCCGCACCCTGGCCGTCGTGGCGGACGAGGGCGCCGTCCCCGCCGGCTGCGGCGCGGTGGCGCTCCTGCGGCCCGGCGACGACGAGGACCTCCACCTGCGCGCCGACGGCCACGACCCGCGCACCGGGTCGGCGACCGCGGTCGGCACGGACCGGGCGGCCCGCGCGGCGCGGGCCGCCGCACCGCTGCACCTCGTGGCCGCCGACGCCCGGCGCGGCGGCGTCCCCCGGCACGTCGGGCTGGCGTCCCTGCTGGGGCGCCCGGGCGCCGGGCCGGACGACGTGGCCCGGGCCTGGAGGTCCACCGCGGAGCGCGGCGGCGCCGTCCCTGTCCCCGTCGGGGCCGGCGTCGACGGCCCGCGCCTGCTCGACCTCGCCGTCGACGGCCCGCACGCGCTCGTCGCCGGGACGACGGGCGCGGGCAAGAGCGAGCTCCTGCGCACCCTCGTGGCGTCGCTCGCCTGGCACCACGCGCCCGAGGACCTGTCCTTCGTGCTCGTCGACTACAAGGGCGGGGCGGCCTTCTCGGCCGTGGCGTCGCTGCCCCACGTCCTCGGGCTCGTCACCGACCTCGACCACCGGCTCACCGCGCGCGCCCTGCGCTCGCTGGGCGCCGAGGTCGCGCGGCGCGAGGCCCTCCTGCAGCGGGTCGGCGCGGCCGACCTCGCCGGGTACCGCCGGGCCCGCAGGCCGGGCGACCCCGCGCTGGGACGCCTCGTCCTCGTGGTCGACGAGTTCCGCGTCCTGGCCGAGGAGCTCCCCGACTTCGTCGACGGGCTCGTGCGCCTCGCCGCCGTCGGGCGCTCCCTCGGCCTCCACCTCGTGCTGGCCACGCAGCGGCCCGCCGGCGTCGTCGGCCCCGACATGGCCGCCAACGTCAACCTCCGCGTGGCGCTGCGCGTCCGCGACGAGCTCGACTCCCGGGACGTCGTCGAGGCGAGGGACGCGGCGCACCTCCCGGCGTCCGTGCCCGGTCGCTCGCTCTGGCGCACCGGCGGCGGGCCGCTCGAGGAGGTCCAGGTCGCCTCCGGGTCGGCACGGGCGACCGCCGGGCCGCTCGTGGAAGTCCTCGGCGCCCCCGTCGCCGCCCGCGCCGGCGGCGCGGCACCACCCGCGGACGACGCCGGCGACCTGCCCGCCGTCGTCGCCGCCGTCGTCGGGGCGGCCCGGCGGACGGGCGCGCCGGTGCCGCCGAGCCCGTGGCCCGACCCCCTGCCCCCGCACGTGCCGCTGCCACCGCACGACCCGTCGGCCCCGCGGGTCCTGCGCTGGGGGCTCGTCGACGAGCCGGCCCGCCAGCGCCGGCGTCCTCTCGGGTGGGACCTCGCGGCCCGCGGCCACCTCCTCGTCGTCGGCGGCCCCCGCTCGGGGCGGACCGGGGCGGCCCGGGCGGTGCTGGCGGCCGCCGCGTCGGCGGGACCCGACGTCGTCGTCGCCCACGTCGTCGACCCCGGCGGCGAGCTGGGGTCCGCGGCCGCGCTGCCCGGCGTCGCCTCCGTCGTGGCGGGGGACGACGTCGAGCACGCCGGCCGCGTCCTCGGCGTGCTCCTCGACGAGGTCGTGCGGCGCCGTGCCGACGCCCCCGGGCCGCCGGGTGCACCGGCTCGTCCGACCTTGCTGCTCGTCGTCGACGGGTACGACGCGGTGCAGTCCCGGTGGGAGGAGGAGGACGGCGGGACGTGCGCCGCCGCCCTCGAGCGGCTGCTGCGCGAGGGCCCGGGGGCGGACGTCCTCGTCCTCCTGACGGCAGGCCCCCGGGTCGTCGGCGGCCGCGTCAGCGCGGCGGTCGGCGAGCGCGTCGTCCTCGCGGTGGCCGACCCGGTCGACGCCGTCCTCGCGGGCCTCCCGCCGCGGCGTGCCACCGACGGGCCCCCGGGCCGGGGCGTCCACCTCCCCGCGGCCGGGGCGGGCGGGGACGACGGACCGGACCGGGAGCCCCTCGAGGTGCAGGTCGCGGACGTCCGGGCCCTCGACGGCGCGCGCCCGGCCGGGGGCCGGGACCTGCCCCGCCCCCGCCGGGGCGGCCCCGCCGTCGTCCGCGTGCCGGCGCTCCCCCGTCGCGTCGAGGACGGGAGCCTCCTCGACCTCGGCCTCGACCTCGGACCGGGCGACGGGTCGCTGCTCCTCGGGGCCGGGGGCACCGCAGCGGGGCCGCTGCGCCTCGACCCGGCGGAGGAGGCGCCGGTCCTGCCCGTGCTCGGGCCGGCCGGGTCGGGGCGGACGACGGCGCTGGCCGTCCTCGGGCGCTCGGCGCTGCGGGGCGGCGCGGCGGTCGTCGTGCTCGGGCGGCCGCTGCCCGGCCTTCCCGCCGTGCCGCCCGGGACGACCGAGGGGCCTGCGTGCGGCGAGGAGGAGGGGCGCGCGTCGCGGGTGGTGCCGGTGCAGGGCGAGCCCACGGCCCTGCGGCGCGCCGTCGCCGCGCGGCCGCCCGGCGTGCCGCTCGTCGTCCTCGTCGACGACGCCGACCTCCTGGCGGGCACGCCCGAGGCAGAGGTGCTGGGCGGGTGGGCGACCTCGCTCCTCGGCGTCGGCGTCGACGCCGGCACGGGACCGGACGGGCTGCTGCCGGGCGACCTGCTCGTCGTCGCGGGGACGCCCGCCGCCGCCGCCACCCGCGGCGGGCTGCTGGCCGTCGGGCGGCGGACCCGGACCGGCGTCCTGCTCGGCGCCGTGGGTCCGCTCGACGGCGAGCTCCTCGGCCTGCCCCCCGGTCCGAGGCGAGGGCCCGTGCCGCCCGGCCGGGGCGTGCTCGTCCGTCGGGGTGCCGTCGTCACGGTCCAGGTCGCGGTCCCCGGACCTCCCGGCACCCCGCCGGGCCGCCCGTCCGGCGTGCCGCCGGGCCAGTCGGGGGCGGGCCGTGGTCTGCTGCCGCCGTGAGCCGCGCGAGGACGCCGGGGACGGGGCGGGCCGCCGTCTGCGGGCACCGTCCCCCCCGGACGCCCGCCGGCCGGCGGGCGTCGGTCGCCCCCGACCGGTTGCGGCGCACGCCCTCCCGCACGGGCGCCCGCCCGGCGTGCGCGGAGCCCGCCCGAAGCCTGGTCGGGGGCGCCCCGGGCGTGGATGATGGGCGTCGCGGTACGCCCGGTGCCGCCCTCGTGGACGAGCAGGAGCACGCATGGCCAGGGCGGAGCAGGGGACGGGTGCGCTCGAGCGCCGCCTCGTGCCGACCGTGGACCTCTCCCCCGCCCCGGGCACCCCGGCCGACGGCGACGTCGGCCCCTCCGCCGGCGTCGCGCCGTCGGGGCAGGACGCCGTGCTGACCCCCGGCGCCCGCGTGGAGCTGCGGCTCCCCGCCGACCCGGCCTTCCTCTCGGTCCTGCGGACGACGACCGCGGCGCTCGCCGTCCGGCTCGACGTCACCGTCGACGCCGTCGAGGACGTGCGGATGGCCGTCGACGAGGCCGCCTCGCTCGTCCTCGGCGCCGCCGCGACGCCCGGCGGTTTCCTCGACGCCTCCTTCGCCATCGGCGGCCACGAGCTCGTCGTCGAGGTCCGCGGCCCCGCGCCCTTCCTGCCCGACCGCGGCAGCGTCGCCTGGGCGCTGCTCGACGCGCTCGTCGAGGGCCTCGAGGTGCTCGACGTGCCGCAGGGCTCCGCCCTCCGGCTCGTGCACGAGACCACGGGCGGCGCGCCGTGACCCCGGTGGACCGGCCGGTGGAGCCGACGGCCGCCGTCCCCCCGAGCCCGCGCAGCGGCCCCGACGTCCGGCGTCGCCGTCCCGCCGGGGCCCGCACCGCGACGGTGCCGCCGCCCGCCGCCGCGCCGGCGCCGGCCCCGACCGTCCCCGCGCCCGCGGGCCCGCCGCGGATCGAGGCCGGCCCCGCCCCCGTGGACGTGCCGCTGGTCGTCCAGCTGGTCCGCCCGACGACGACGGCGCCGGCCCCCCGCACGCCCCTGCCGCCCCCGGTGGACGCCGCGGCCGCCGCGGTCGCCGTGCTCGTGGCCCTGCCGGCCGGGCACCCCGGCCGGCCGCAGGCGCGCGAGGCCGTCGTCGCCGCGCACCTGCCGCTCGTCGAGGGCCTGGCCCGCCGCTACACCGGCCGGGGCGAGCCGTACGACGACCTCGTCCAGGTCGGCACCATCGGCCTCATCACCGCCGTCGACCGCTACGACGCGGACCGTGGCGTCCCGCTCGGCGCCTACGCCGTCCCCTTCGTCCTCGGCGAGATCCGCCGGCACTTCCGCGACCGCGGGTGGGCCGTCCGCGTCCCGCGGCGCCTGCAGGAGCACGGCCGCGCCGTCGCCGACGCCCGGGCGCTCCTCACGCAGCGGCTGGGCCGCTCGCCCACCGTCGCCGAGCTCGGGCGCGAGTGCCGCCTCGACCCCGAGCTCGTGCTCGCGACGCTCGAGTCGGCCGGCGCGTACGCGACGGTGCCCCTCGACGACGACCCCGACCGGGCCCCGGCCGCCGCGGCGGCGCCGGACGCCGCCCTCGAGCACGTCGAGGACCGGCTCGTCCTGCGCCCCCTGCTCGACGCCCTGCCGGCCCGGGAGCGGCGCATCCTCGCGCTCCGCTTCGTCCGCGGTCTCTCGCAGTCTCAGATCGCCGCCGAGGTGGGGATCTCGCAGATGCACGTCTCCCGGCTGCTGAGCCGCACGCTGGCGCAGCTGCGCGAGCGCCTCGCCGACGACCGCTGAGACCCCGGCCCCGGGACTGCGCCCGGCCGGCCGACCAGGTCAGAGCAGCGTCTCGCCCTCCCGGCCGTGCGGGAGCGCCGCCCCGGCCGCCCGGGTGAGCAGGGCGACCCCCACGGCGCCCCCGAGGGCGGCGACGCCGAGGGCCGCCCACCAGGTGCCGCTCCCCGTGCTCTCCTCGAGGAGGACCTGCAGCGCCACGAGCGTCTGCAGCACCTGCCACACGAGCGCCGGCACCCGACCCCGCTGACGACCGCGCGCGAGCTGCAGCGCGCACCACCCGAGCAGCGCGGCGAGCCCGAGCGCGAGGAGGGCCGAGCCCAGGGCCAGCGGCACCGAGCCGGCGTCGCCCTCGGCCGTGCCGACGGCGTAGAGCACGGTCACGACGACGAGCGCCACCACCTCGACGACGAGCCCGGCGACCACCCCCGCCACCAGCGGCAGCGCCGCGCCGACCGGCCCGCCCCCCGCCGTGCCGTCGCCGTCGTCGTCACGCACCCGGGGGTCCACGCCGCCACGGTAACGAGGCACCCGGCCGCCCCGGAGGGCCGTCGCGGGCTCGTCCTCCCCGCCCGGTGCGCAGGGGCGGGCCGGGTGCGCCTAGCACGGTCCGCGTCGGGAACATCATCCGGGTGGCAGACGCTGTGCCGAGCGGTCACCATCGGGTGAGACCCCGTCCGCCCCCGGGCGTGCTCCGGCCCCACCCCCGCCGGTTGCTCCGTCCGGCGACACGCAGGAAGTTCTCAGCGTGTGAACCCTTGATGAAGACCCCGCGTCCTGCGATGCTCCTCGCAGGACAGGGGGCACCGCCTTCGGGTGGGGCCCCTTTTCGTGGGACCGCCTCGTGAACGCCTTCACAAGCGAAGGACGCACGACCGGCCGGGTCCCCCGCAGGACACCAGGTACGGCACCCCGTACCGCAGACGGCACCACCGACCCGCTGGAGGACCACCATGGACTGGCGCGACCGCTCCGCCTGCCTCGACGAGGACCCCGAGCTCTTCTTCCCCATCGGCAACACCGGCCCTGCCCTCCTCCAGATCGAGGAGGCGAAGGCCATCTGCAAGCGCTGCCCCGTCATGGACACCTGCCTGCAGTGGGCCATCGAGAACGGCCAGGACGCCGGCGTCTGGGGCGGCATGTCCGAGGACGAGCGCCGCGCGCTCAAGCGCCGCGCCGCCCGCGCCCGCCGCGCCGGCTGACACGCCCGCACCCCGGCACGGCCCGCACCCCGGGCCGGTGCCGTCCGAGAGGCCCCGACCGCACCGGTCGGGGCCTCTCGGCGTCCCGGGACATCCGCCGGCCCGGCGGACCGGGACGGCGGCGCCGCGTCAGCGCAGCGGCACCTCTCCGAGGCGGCAGCGGACGTGCACCGCGGTGCCGGGCGCCGGCTCGCGGCGCTCCCAGCGGATGTCGCCGCGCAGCTCGCCGAGCACGAGGGTCTGCACGATCTGGCTGCCGAGGCCCCCGCCGTCCGGGCCCCGCGCCCCGACGCGGAAGCCCTCCGGCATCCCGACGCCGTCGTCGGCCACGACGAGGTGGAGCAGCCGGCCGTCTCGCTCGGCCCGGACCTCCACCGTCCCGTCGCGGTCCCCCAGCCCGTGCTCGACGGCGTTGGTGACGAGCTCGGTGATGACGAGGGCCAGCGGCGTCGCGTCGTGCGGCGCGACCAGCCCGAAGGACCCGACCCGGCGGGCGCGCGCCCGGGTCGACGACGTCGCCACCTCGGCGGCGAGCAGCAGCCCCGTGTCGACGAGGGCGTCGAAGTCGACGGAGGCGTCGTAGGTCTGCGACAGCGTGTCGTGGACGAGGGCGATGGTCGACACCCGCCGCATCGCCTCCGCGAGAGCTGCCTTGGCGTCCGGCGACCCGATCCGGCGCTGCTGGAGGCGCAGCAGCGCGGAGACGGTCTGGAGGTTGTTCTTCACCCGGTGGTGGATCTCCCGGATGGTCGCGTCCTTGCTCATCAGCTCGAGCTCGCGCCCGCGCAGCTCGGTGACGTCGCGGCACAGCAGGAGGGCGCCGACGCGGACGCCGTGCTCGACGAGCGGCACCGCCCGCAGCGAGAGCGCGGCGCCGCGGGTCTCGATGTCGGCGCGCCACGGCGCCTTGCCGAGGAGGACGACGGGCAGCGACTCGTCGACGGGACCGCTCGTGTCGATGAGCTCGCTCGTCACCTCGGGCAGCACCCGCCCGGCGAGCGCGCCGATGAGGCCGAGCCGGTGCCAGACGGCCTGCGCGTTGGGGCTGGCGTAGAGGACGACGCCGTCGGCGTCCATGCGCACGAGCCCGTCCCCCACACGGGGCGAGCCGCGGCGGTGCGTGCTCGGCTGGTCGGTCGAGGGGAAGCGGCCGGACTCGACCATCGCGAGCAGCGCGTCCGCGCAGCCCATGTACGTCAGCTCGAGCCGGCTCGGCATGCGGACGGCGACGGCCGAGGTGTGCCGCGACAGGACGGCGACGGGCCGGCCGGCGCGCAGCACGGGCACCGTCGTCGTGCGGACCGCGGAGTCCTCGTCGTGCTCGGGGTCGCCCTCGGTGACGGTGCGCCGGGTCGCCCACGCCTCGTCGACGAGGGGGCGCCGCCCCCGCGGCACCCGGCGGCCGACCTGGTCCTCCGGGTAGGCCGTCGGGCCCGTCGACGGGCGGCAGTGCGCCACGGCGACCCAGTCCTCGCCGCCCGACGCGGGCACCCAGAGGACGAGGTCGGCGAAGGCGAGGTCGGAGACCATCTGCCAGTCGCCGACGAGCAGCCGGAGCCACTCGGCGTCCGCTCCCACGAGGTCCGTCGCGTCGCGGACGATGTCGCTCATCGTGGGCACGGGGCGACCCTACGGCGGTCCGGCCCCGGGGCCGCCGGGGGTGCGCGGCGCGTCCCGTCGGCCGCCCGGCGCGACGGGCACCGGCGGCGCCGGGGGCGTCACCCCACGAGGCCGCTGCGGCCTGCGCCGCGGAGCAGCCGCAGCGCCACCGACAGCGGCGCCAGCCCGCTGCCCTCCAGCCGCCGGACCTCGTCGAGGGTGCGGCGGGCCTGGGCGAGCGTCTCCTCGTGCGCGGACTCCCACGCGAGGACGGCCCGGTCGGCCCGCTCGGCCACGACACCCGGTCCGCCCCAGGCGTCCTGGCCCTCCTGCGTGCGGGCGTGGGCGAGGACGCCGCGCACGAGGACGTCGAGCGCGGCGTAGAGGTCGTCGCGCAGCGCCCCGCGGGCCAGCGTCTGCCAGCGGTCGCCGCGGGGCAGGGCCGCGATGAGGCCGAGCAGGTCGTCGACGCCGTACCGCTCGGACAGGGCGAAGTGGAGCTCGGCGACGTCCGCCACGGGCACGCCCGTGTCGGCCGCCGTGCGGGCCACGTCGAGCAGGTCGAACTCGTCGAGGAGGCCGGCGACGTGCAGCGCGAGGGCGGGCGGGAAGCCCTCCGCCTCGAGCGCCCCCGCCTCGCGGTCGAGCCGGGCCCGCTCGCGGCCGCGCAGCAGCTCGCCGACGCGGCCGCGGAAGGCGGCGACGACGGGCTCGAGCGACGCGGTGAGGCCGGCCACGTCGAGGCCTCCGCCGTGCGTCGTCAGCAGCCAGCGGACGGCGCGGTCGAGCAGGCGGCGGAGCTCCTGCGTGGCGTGCGACTGCGGCGCCGTCGGCACCTGCCCGTCGAGCGCCCGCACGGCCGCGTGGACGCCCGGGACGTCGAACAGCCTCTGCGCCACCGCGTACGCGCGGACGACGGCGGCCGACGACGCGCCCGTCTCCTCCGTGCAGCGGAACGCGAAGGTGATGCCGCCGCGGTTGACGAGGCCGTTGACGAGGCACGTGGCGACGACCTGGCGTCGCAGCGGGTGCTCGGCCAGCCGGTCGCCGAAGCGCTCGACGAGGGCGGGCGGGAAGTAGTCGCGGAGCACCTCCTGCGCCCACGGCTCGTCGGGCACGCCGGAGGCGAGGAGGTCGGCCGTCAGCGTCGTCTTGGCCAGCGCGAGCAGGACGCTCGCCTCCGGCGTCGTGAGGCCGCGGCCGTCCTTGGCGCGCGCGGCGAAGCCGGCGTCGTCGGGCAGCGCCTCGAGCTCGCGGTCCACGTGCCCGTCGCGCTCGAGGGCGCGGAGGAACCGGTGGTGGACGGGCAGGAGCGACGTGGCCAGCGACCGGACGTCGCCCAGCAGGTCGTTCTGCTCGTCGTTGTCCGTCAGCACGAGCCGGCCGACGTCCTGCGTCATGGCGAGCAGGAGGTCGTCGCGCTCGGCGACGGACAGGTCGCCCGTCGCGACGACCTGGTCCAGCAGGACCTTGATGTTGACCTCGTGGTCGGAGCAGTCGACGCCCGCGCTGTTGTCGATCGCGTCGGTGTTGAGCGCGACGCCGTGCAGCGCCGCCTCGACGCGCCCGCGCTGGGTGAGGCCCAGGTTGCCGCCCTCGCCGACGACGAGGCACCGCAGGTCGGCGCCGTTGACGCGCACCGCGTCGTTGGCCTTGTCGCCCGCCTCCGCGTCGGTCTCCGTGGACGCCTTGACGTAGGTGCCGATCCCGCCGTTCCACAGGAGGTCGACAGGTGCGCAGAGCACGGCCCGGACGAGCTCGGGCGGGGTGAGCGTCGTCGTCCCCGGCGGCAGGCCCAGCGCCTCGCAGACCTGCGGCGAGACGGGGACCGACTTGGCCGTCCGCGGCACGACGGCGCCGCCCTCGGACAGCAGCGAGCGGTCGTAGTCGGCCCACGACGACCGCGGCAGGGCGAAGAGGCGGGCGCGCTCGGCCCACGAGACGTCGGGGTCCGGGTCAGGGTCGAGGAAGACGTGCCGGTGGTCGAAGGCCGCCACGAGCCGCGTCCGCGTCGACAGGAGCATCCCGTTGCCGAAGACGTCGCCGCTCATGTCGCCGACGCCGACGCACGTGAAGGGGTCGGCCTGCACGTCGCGGCCCAGCTCGCGGAAGTGGCGCCGCACGCTGACCCAGGCGCCGCGGGCGGTGATGCCCATGGCCTTGTGGTCGTAGCCCACCGAGCCGCCCGAGGCGAAGGCGTCGCCGAGCCAGAACCCGTGGTCGCCCGCGACGGCGTTGGCGAGGTCGGAGAACGTCGCCGTCCCCTTGTCGGCGGCGACGACGAGGTAGGTGTCGTCGGCGTCGTGCCGGACGACCCGCGACGGCGGCACGACGGCGCGCCGGCCGTCCCGCGCCGGGGCGAGGTCGTCGGTGACGTCGAGCAGGGCCGAGACGAAGGCCGCGTAGCAGGCGCGGCCCTCGGCGGCCCGCTCCTCGCGGCCGACCTCCGGTGCGGCGGCGCCGGTCCCGCTCGTCGACGGCGTCTTCGTGACGAAGCCGCCCTTGGCGCCGGTGGGCACGATGACGGCGTTCTTGACGACCTGGGCGCGGACGAGGCCGAGGACCTCGGTGCGGAAGTCCTCGCGCCGGTCGCTCCACCGCAGGCCGCCGCGGGCCACGTCGCCGAAGCGCAGGTGCACGCCCTCGACACGGGGCGAGCAGACCCAGACCTCGTGCAGCGGACGGGGTGCCGGCAGCTCGGCGACGAGCCGGGGGTCGAGCTTGAGGGCCAGCGCCGCGCCGCGGGCGGCCGCGACGACGGGGTCGCGGCCCTGCGCCTGCGCCTCCTCGGCGGACGCCGCGGCGTCGGGGCCGGGGCGGTAGGCGTTGGTCCGCGTCGTCGCGAGGACGAGGGACAGCAGGGCGCGCAGCGTGCGGTCGGCGTCGAGGCCCTCCACCGCGCCGAGGTGGGCGCGCACGTCGCGCTCGGCCCGCGCCGCCCGCGCCGCCCGGGCCGGGGAGACGTCCGCCGGCAGCGCCGCGAGGTCGAGGCCCAGGCCCTCGACCTCCCCCGGGGAGGGCGACGGCGTGTCCGGCAGGTCCGGGTCGAAGCGCTCGGCGAACAGGCGCAGCAGGTCGCGGACGAGCGGGGTGTGCGCGAGGAGCGTGCGCTCGACGTAGGACTGGCTGAAGGGCAGGCCGGCCTGGCGGAGGTACTTGACGTAGGCCCGCAGGACGCCGACCTGGCGCCACGTGAGGCCGGCGGCGAGGACCAGGCGGTCGAGGCCGTCGGACTCGGTGCGCCCGCGCCAGGCCTGCCAGAACGCGTCCGCGAGGAGCCGGGCCGGCTCCTCGGGGTCGGCGCCCTCGGCCCACGGCCCGACGGCCCAGCGGACGCCGAAGTCGAGGACGTAGGCCTCGTCGAGCCGGACGGCGACGTCGTCGTCGGACGCGGCGGCCGACGGCTCGAGGCGGTACGGGCGCTCGTCGAGCACCTCGACGCCGAGGGCCGCGAGGACGGGCAGCACGCTCGTCAGCGGCAGCGGCGAGCGGCGGACGAGCGCCAGGCGGTGCTCGTCGGGCGCCGCGTCCGGGCCGCCCGGGGTCCGCAGGTGGAGGACGGTGTCGACCTCGCCGCGCTCGAGCTCGGCCACCCGCGCGAGGTCGCCGACGGCGGCGGCGGGCCCGAAGTCCTCCTTGTAGGCCTCGGGGAAGGCGCTGCCCCAGCGGCGCAGCCGGCGCGAGGCGGCGTCCTGCCCGACCTCCGACGCGAGCGCGACGGCGAGGTCGTCCTCCCACGTGCGCACGAGGCGGGTGAGGTCGCGCGCGAGCGCGACCTCGTCGACGTCGGCGAGCCCCTGCCCCTCGGCGGCGCGGACGACGAGGTGGATGCGGGACAGCGGCGAGCCCGCCACCCACACGCTGTAGTCGACGGACGAGGCGCCGAAGCGCTCGGCGAGCAGCGCGGAGATGCGCAGGCGGACCGCCGTGGTGTACCGGTCGCGGGGCAGGTGGACGAGCACGGAGACGTAGCGGCCCCACGGGTCCGACCGGAGGAAGACGCTGGCGCGGCGCCGGTCCTGCGAGCCGAGCACCGCCGTCGCCGTGCGGGCGAGGTGCTCGGCCCCGGCCAGCCGGAGCTCGTCGCGGGGGTAGGTCTCCAGCAGCGCCAGGAGGTCCCGGCCCGTGTGGCTGTCGGCGTCGACGCCGGCCAGGCGCAGCACCTCGGCGACGGTGCGGTCCAGGCGCGGGACCGCCAGGACCGACTGGAGCGCCGAGCCGGCGGTGTAGAGGCCGACGACCCGCAGCTCCCCGACGCGGGCGCCGGCGTCGTCGTGCAGCGCGGCGACGACGAGGTCGACGTGGTCGTGCCGGACGACGGGCGAGCGGGCGTCGCCGACGGCGAGGCGCAGCAGCTGGCCCTCGCCGAGCGGCGCGGTGACCTCCGCGGGCGCCGCGTCGAGGCGGCTGCGGGCGTGGCCCACCGCGGGGGCGCCGTCGGCGAGCAGGCCCAGCGCCTGCTCGTCGGGGGCGCCGGCGCCGGGCAGCGGCACCACCCGCGCCCCGAGCATCACGAGGTTGCCGTCGGCCAGCCAGCGCAGGTACCGGGCCGCCTCCGCGCCGTCCTCGGTGGCGGGCTCGGCGTCGGCCGCGCGGCGGAGCAGGGCGGCGGTGGCGGGGCCGTCGGCCGCGGCGGCGCGGGCGGCGGCGACGACGTCGCGCACGCCCCGCTCCAGCGCGGCGGACGCCGCCTCCTCGAGCCGGTCGACCTCGACGTGCATCCACGAGACCGGCGCGGCGTCGGGGCCCTGGCGCAGCACCGGGTGCACGACGGCGTGGACCCCGAGCCCCCGACGGCCGACCTCGGCGAGGACCGAGTCGACGAGGTGCGGGACGTCGTCGGTGACGACCTCGACGACGGCGTGGAGGCCGCGCCACCCCTCCCCCGCCGCGAGGACGCGGACGGCCGTCGTCCCGGGCTCGCGGGCGGCGGCCAGGGCGGCGTGGCTGCGGGCCGCGCCGACGAGCTGGGCGGGCGTGCGCTCGGCGAGCTCCTCGGGCGACAGACGCCCCCAGTAGTCCAGGAGCAGCCGGTGCAGGCCCTCGGGCGGGTCCGCGGCCGCCGCGGCGTCGTCGCCGGGCGCCTCCCGCGCGACCTCCTCGAGGAGCTCCGCCACCCGTCCGTCGACCCCGCCGCGCAGCATGCTCGGACCCTACTCACGGGGACCGCGGCGGGCGCCCGAGCGCGCGGGGCCGGGCGTGCCTGTGGCGCAGGCCACTCGGCGCCCCTGCCGCGCCCCGGGCGGGCGGGCGACGGGTGCCGCGGCGCCGCCGCCGCTACCGTCGAGGCCATGCGCATCGAGGCCGCCGCCACGTACCCCGCGACCGCCGACGAGGTGGCCCGCATGCTCGCGGACCCCGAGTTCGTCCGCCGCCGTGACGCCGCCGCGGGGGCGCTGTCCTCCACGGCCGAGACCGAGGGCGACCCGGCCGGGGCCTTCGTCGTCCGCTCGACGCGGTCCCTGCCGACCGACGACGTCCCGCAGGTGGCCCGGCGCTTCGTCGGGGACACCCTCGAGCTGCGCCAGGTGGACACGTGGGAGGCGCCCGGCCCCGACGGCGCCCGCGCGGGCTCCATGACGCTCGAGGTCTCCGGCGCCCCGGTCCGGCTCTCGGCGCGGCTCTCGCTCACCCCTGCGGGCGAGGGTCAGGCCACCGAGGCCGTGCAGGGCGACCTCGTGGCGTCCGTGCCGCTCGTCGGCGGCAAGCTCGAGAAGGCCGCGGAGCCCGCCGTCCAGGCCGCCATCCGCAGCGAGGAGCGCGTCGGCCGGGAGTGGCTCGCCGGTCGCTGAGCCCGTCGGCGCCGGCCCGCCCCCCGCGGGCCGGCGTCAGCCGCGCAGGCGTGCGACGAGGTCGGGCAGCTCCTGCGCGTCGAACCACAGCAGGTCGCCGTCCTCGGCCTCGCCGACGGCCATGAGCGCGTCCTCGTCGCCCGCCGCGGCGGCGTCGAGCACCTGCGCGGCGGCGGCGACCGCCGCCTCGGCGTCCTCCTCGTCGCAGTGGACGCTGACGACGGCGGACAGCGGGACCGGCCCGGCCGGTCGCACGCGCGAGGGCGCCTCGTCGCCGGTCGGGCCCGCGCCCGGCTCGGGCGTGGCGCCGTCCACGTCGGCCGCCAGCACGACGCGGCGCCGGGCCGCGGCCGGGTCCGCCGCGAGCAGGACCAGGGCGTCGGTCGCGGCGTCGAGGAGCGCCGAGAACTCGAGCTCCTCCTCGTCCCCCTCGACGTACCACTCGCGCAGCGCCGGGGTGACGGCGCGCGCGGTCGGCGCCGTCACGACCCCCGCCTCGAGCCAGGCGGCGAGCAGGGGGACGGTCGCGGGGACGTAGACGCGCACGGGGCCATCCTGCCCGTCCGCGCGTGCGTCGCCGGTCCCGCCGTCAGGCGGCTGGTCGATCGCGGCCCGACGAGGTCGTCCGTCGGGTGCACCGGCCGTCCCGCGCCGCGACGCGGTCGCACGCCGGCGTCGACGGGCGGGTCAGCGGCGGCCGTCGGCCGCGTCGAGGAGCGCGGCGAGGGCCTCGGGGACGCACTCGGCCAGGACGGCGAGGTCCGGGAGGGCGTCGCGGTCGGCGTTGAGGCCGAAGGTCACCGCGCCGTCGTAGCTGTTGACGCCCACGGCCAGCGCGTGGCCCGCGAGCAGCGGGATGACCGGGTAGGAGCCCGTCATGCGCACCGGCCCCACGTAGAGGGGGTGCTGCGGGCCCGGCACGTCCGTGACGACGAGGGTGAAGAGCCGGTGGGCCACCTGCCCGGCGACCCGGACGCCCAGCGAGTGGAGCGTCGGCGGCGCGAAGCCCGCGATCCCGGCGAGCTCGCGGGCGCCGACACGACGGCGCTGCTCGCCGCGACGGGCCGAGAAGACGACCTGCTGGAGCCGGACGACGGGGTCCGGCTCGCCGACGGGCAGGTCGACGAGGTGGCCCTCCACCTGCGGCGGGACGGCGCCGGCCGGGCGCGGGGCGTCGTCCTCCCCCTCGGCGGCCACGCTGAGCGGCACGAGCGCGCGGACCGCGGAGGCCGGGCCGAGCGGCAGGCCGCGCGAGAGCATCCACGACCGCAGCGCCCCGGCCAGGACGGCGAGGACGACGTCGTGGAGCTCGGCGCCGGGCACGGCCCCCTCGCGGACGGCGCGGCGCACGCGCCGGTAGTCCTCCAGCGCGGTGTCGACGACGGCGTAGCGCCGCTGCTCCCCCACCTCGACCTCCAGCGGCCCGCCCGAGCCCGCCGGGGCGGTCGACGCCGCCCGGGCCAGCCCCGAGGCCGCCCCGGCGGCTCGACGGAGCCCCGCTCGGGCGTCCCCGAGCCCGGTGCGCAGCGTCTCGAGGACCTGCGGGGGGCGGCGGACGGCGTCCACGACGGCGCCCGTGACGAGCTCCACGAGGGTCGGCTCGGGCGCCGGCCGGAAGGTGGGCGCCGGCGTCGCGGCGCTGCCCGGGGCGTCGTCCCACAGCACCTGGCCGAGGTCGACGGCGGAACGGCCGTCGACCATCGCCTGGTGCGTCTTCGTGATGATCGCGAGGCCGCCGTCCTCGAGGCCCTCGACGAGGTAGACCTCCCACAGCGGCCGCGAGCGGTCGAGGCGCCGCGGCTGCACCCGGGCCACGAGCTCGGTGAGCTGGTCCCGTGTGCCGGGCCGCGGCAGGGCGGTGCGCCGCACGTGGAGGTCGAGGTCGAAGCGCTCGTCGTCCACCCAGACCGGGTTGCCGAGGTGGCCGGGGACGGTGCGCACCCGCTGCCGGTACCGCGGGATGTAGGCCACCCGCGCGCCGATGAGGCGGGCCAGGTCGCCCGCGTCGACGTCGTCCGGGGGCCGCTCGAGGACCATGACGGAGCCGATGTGCATGACGACCGACCGCTCCTCGAGGTAGAGGAACGACGCGTCCAGCGCGCTCAGCCGCTCGGGCACCGCCCACCTCCGCCCCGCCGGGACCGGCCCCGGCGACCGGGCCAGCCTGCCCGACGGGCGCGGCGGGCGCGTCAGCCGGCGCGGCGCCGGCCCCGCCCGGTGCCGGCGCGCCACCGGCGGCGGCCGCGGGGCGTCGGGCCGGGAGGCGCCCCGCCCTCCGCGCGCAGCGAGGCCGCGAGGCCGACCAGGGCGGTCCGCGCCGGGGAGCGCGGCGCCGTCTCAACGAGGGTGCGCCCCGCGAGCAGGGCCGCGTCGAGCGCCGGCCGGTCGTCGGGCACGAGGACGGGGTCTGCCACGCCCGCGAAGCGCCGGACCGCCTCGCGCACGCGGGTCTCCGGGCCCGCGCCGACCGAGGAGGCACGGACCCGCGTGATGACCACCCGCGGGGCGGCCGCGCCGGGCACGGCCTCGGCGAGGTCGGCGAGCCCGCGCACGAGCCGCTGCAGCCCGACGGCGTCGGCGGTGCCGACGACGAGGACGACGTCCGCGGCGGCCAGCGTGCCGAGCGTCGCGCCGTTCCGGCGCGGGGCCGCCGTGTCGAAGACGAGCTCCTCGTCGGCCTCGAGGGGCGCGGCGAGGTCGACGACGACCCAGCGGGCCCGCTCGCGCGCCACCTCCCACACCCGCTCGAGCGACGACGTCGACAGCTCGGGCCACCGGGCGCTGCGGGTGATGCCGGACAGCAGCCGGAGCCGCGGCACCACCTCGACCGAGAGCCGCTGCAGCACGGCGCCGTCGAGGGCGCCGGTGCCCGCCGCACGGCAGGCCGCCGCGAGCCCGGGCGACTCGTCGAGGACGCCGAGCACCTGCGCGACGCAGGCGGCGTGCGTGTCGGCGTCCGCCAGCAGCACGTCGTCGCCCGCGGCCGCGAGCTCGGCGGCCGTCTCGACCGCGACGGTCGTGCGCCCGGGCGAGCCGGCCGGTCCCCAGACCGCGACGAGCCGTCCCCGGGGCCGGGCGCCCGTCGGGTCCTCCTCGAGGAGCGCGGCGAAGGGGTCGGCACCGCCCGCCGCCGGCTCGGGCGCCAGGGCGTCGGCGGGGTCGGCGAGGTCCGCACGGCGGCCCGGGCCGGCGGTCGCCCCCTCCGCCGCCCGGAGGGGGCGCCCACCGCCCGCGGCCCCGTGGTCGGCGGGCGCGCCGACGACCGCGTGCACGGCCGCGGCCACCTCGGCGGCGGGGGCGTCGGCGGCGAACACCGCGTCGACGCCGAGGGCCCGCAGGCGCGGCTCCTGCTCGGCGAGCGCCGCGGGGGCCGTCAGCGCGACGACGGCGACCCCGGAGGCCCGCACCCGGGCGACGACGGCGCGGTCGAGGCGGTGGAGGTCCGCCGAGACGAGGAGCGCGCGGGCCCGGCCCGTGCCGACGGCCGCGAGGAGCTCGGCGACGTCGGCGCAGCGGCGCAGGACGAGCAGCTCGCGGGACCGGTCGAGGTCGGCGACGAGGGGCGCCTCCCAGGCGCCCGTCACGGCGACGACGACGCCGAGACCGGGCCCGGACGGCACGGCCGCGGCCGGCCCGCCGGGCCGGTCAGCCACCGGAGCCGACCTCGCCGCCGGGCGAGAGCAGCAGCGCCACACCGGAGCCGGCGGCCAGGGCGCCGAGGACGTCGGGGAGGTCGTCGGTGCCGACGAGGACCTGCACCGTCGTGGGGGCGACGCCGCCGAGCGAGCCCTCGACCGCGTCGACCTCCGCGACGGCCGCCGCGGCGACGACCCGCTCCGGCTCGAGCACGGCGCCGGGCTCGTCCGGGTCCGCCGCCGTCACCCAGACGTCGACGAGGGCACCGGGCTCGAGGCCCTCGGGCAGGGAGCCCGTGACGGGGACGCCGACCGGTCGGACGTCGACGGCGGAGGCGGGTCCGAGCGCCGCCGCGGGGACCAGCTCGCCCGGGCCGACGCCGCGCAGCACCACGAGGCCGTCCGACGGCGGGCGGTCGGCCGCGACGTACGCCGACGCCCCGGCACCGCCCTCGAGACGGACCCGGACGACGTCGAGGTCGTCGGCCGTCACGGGGTCGCCGGCGGTGAGCGCCCGGGAGGCGGCGTAGACCGGCACGGTCCGGTCCGCGGCGGCGACGGCCCGCGCCCCGCCCACGACGGCGAGGAGGACGAGCAGCAGCCCGACCGCCAGCCGCGGGTCGCGCCAGGACGGGACCCGCACGCGCCGGGCGGCGCCCTCGGTCCCGGCGCCGCGCACCGCGGTCGTGCCCCTCGCCCCGACGTCCACCGCGGCCCCTCCCCCGTGCGCCCCGTCGGCCCGCCGCGCGTCGTCGCGCGGGGGGCCCGGGTCGATGCTGCCAGCGGCCGGCCGGACCGCCGAGCGGTCGTCCACAGCCTCACCCGGACGTGCCGCGACGTCCTCCGTCCGCGTGCCAGACTCCCGGCGCGGCCCGGCTCCCCGGTCGCGCACCGACCGAGGAGGACCCGTGCCCGCTCGCTTCCTGCCGCTGGCGGAGGTCGCCGAGATCCTCTCCGTCTCCTCGGCCCAGGCCTACGCGCTCGTGCGCTCGGGCGACCTCCCGGCCATCCAGGTGGGCGGCCGCGGTCAGTGGCGGGTCGAGACGAGCGAGCTCGAGGAGTACATCCAGCGGATGTACGCGCAGACGCGGGCCCGCGTGGAGCGCGGGGCGCTCGACGACGCCCCGTCCGAGGGTCCCGCCGCACGCTGACGCGCTGACGCCCCCGGGTCCCGTCGGGGGGACCCGCGGCACCGGCCGGCGGCGCTCAGGCGCTGCGCACGGCGAGCAGCGCCGCCAGCGGGACGGTCCGCACCTCCCGGACGGCCCCCGGCCGCCGCGCCTCGCCCAGGGCGTGCAGCGCCACGTCGACGTGGTCCGCGCCCACCCGGTCGAGCGTGCCCACGAGCTCGGCCCCCGGCAGCAGCACCCGCACGGGCGCCCGGTCGCGGGCGAGGGCCCGCAGCGCCGCGCCGACGGTGGTGCGGCGCAGCACCTCTCCCGCCGGCGCCGCCGCACGCCGTGACAGCCCGCCCACGCCGACGAGCGCGGCGAGCGGCACGAGCGCCGACCGGGACGACGCCCCCTCCTCGGCGAGCACGCACCAGTCGGCACCGACGTCGGCGAGCACGCCGGCGAGCGGTGCCGCACCACCGGCGAGGTGGAGGACGACGGCGGCACCCACGTGCGCCCGCAGCCGGTCGACGAGCGGCACCTGCGCCAGCTCCGCCCGGACCCGGTCCGCCACCTCCGCGCGCAGGTCGGCGTCGACCTCCGCCGCCAGCTGGGCCTCGAGGTCCGCGAAGAGCCGCTCCCACCGCACGGCCGGACGCTAGCCGCGTCGCCGTCCGCGGGGCGCGGCGGCGCACCGAGCACCACCGAGAGCCAGCGAAGACCACGCTGGGCTGCTCAGCGAGCCTCGTTAACACCAAACGGCGTCAAAGGCTGGTCAACGACGGCCTCCGTGAGGTAGGACTGCCCGGGCGCGGCCGCCGACCGCCGCGACCGTCCGTCCGACCCGCCCGCCGGGTCCCGCCCGAGGAGGCGCCGTGCCCCACGCCGTCCACCGCCCCGCTCACCCGACGACGGACGCGGCGGCCCGCCGCCCGGGACGCCCCGGTCCCCGACGCCGCCGCCGTGCCCTCGCGGTCCTCGTCGCCTCCCTGGCCGCCGCCGCGGCGGCCTGCGTCGGCGCCCTCGCCGCGCTCCCGCTCGTGCTCGGCGCGGGCGCCCCGACGGCCCGCCCCGAGGACCTGCTCGCCGGCGCCGCCGGCGTGGGCGCCGCCCTGCTCGGGGGCGCGTGGTCGCTCGCCGGCGCCCTCGCCGCGCTGGCCGCCCTCGCCCCGCACGGCAGCGCCCCGGGCCGCGCCCTGGCGCACGCCTCCCGGGCGCTGGCGCCCACGCTCGTGCGGGTCGCGCTCGTCGCCGCGCTGGGGGCCGGACCGGTCGCCGGCGCCGCAGCCGCCACCGCGGCGCCCGTCGCCGCCGGCGCGGCCCTCGCCCCGGCCGCGGCACCGGCTCCGCCGACGGCCGCGGAGACCGACGCCCTCCCGCCCACGTCGCCGGCGGATGTCTCGCCCCCCGCCGCCCCGCCGACCGGCGCCCCGCCGACGGCCCTCGCCGTCCCCGACGTCGCCTGGCGCCCGGCGGCCCCCGTCCGACCGCGCCCCCCGGCGGACGAGGCGGCGACCGCCCTCGTCCTCCCCGCACCGCGCGAGGGTGCCGAGGAGGCCCGCGAGGTCGTCGTGGTCCGCGGCGACACGCTGTGGGACATCGCCCGTCGCGCCCTGCCCGCCGGTGCGGACGACGGGGAGGTGGCCGACGCCTGGCCCGCCTGGTACGCCGCCAACCGGCACGTCGTCGGGCCCGACCCGGACCTGCTGCGCCCCGGCCAGCGTCTCGTCGTGCCGGACGCGGCGGGCCGGCCGTGACCGCCGTCGTCGGCCGGGCGACGACCGGGGTGCCCGGGGCGCGGCGACCGGCGCCGCCCCGCCCCTGCCCCGCGGCGGGCGCACCGCTGCCACGGCTGCGCCCCGTCCCCTGCACCGACCCGCCGCCGCTCCCCCTCCCGGGCCGGCCCGGCGAGGAGGTCGACGGGTGGCGCACCGCCCGGCAGCCCGGCCCGGGCCAGCAGGTCCTCGCGCTCACCACGCGCAGCACCCCGCGGCGGCGGGGGCCGCTGGACGAGGAGGAGGACCCGCTCGTCGCGCCGACGATGGACGACGACGCCGCCATGCCGGACCCGACGGCCACCTGCGCCGCGCTGGCCGGGGCCGTGGTCGAGGTCCTCTCGGGCCACCGGCCGGTGGCCCAGCTCGTGCGGTGGACGACGGCGGACGTCCAGCAGGGCCTCGCCCGCCGGGCGGCGCTGGCCACGCGGCTGCGGCCGGCCCCGCGGCGAGGACCCGCCCGCGCCGGCCGTCCCGCCGTCGTGCGCGCCGTGCGGGTGTGCCGCCCGGCCGAGGGGGTCGTCGAGGCCTCGGCCGTCGTCGTCGACGGCCCGCGCGTCCGGGCCGTGGCGCTTCGCCTCGAGGGCTGGGACCGGCGCTGGCGGGCCACGGCCGTCGAGGTCGGCTGAGCCGCACCACCGCCCAGCGCACTGGGACGACGACGGCCGCACCACCCGAGAGGTGGTGCGGCCGTCGTGGCGGGAGGGGCGGTCAGCCCTGGCGGCGCCGGGCCTCGCGCCGCTGGGCGCGGTTGCCGCCGTCCTCCGACGGGCGCGTGCCGTCGGCGTTCTCCACCTGCTGCTCCACGCCGTCCTCGGAGTCCACCGAGCCGGCCGTGTAGTTGAGCCGCTGCGGCGTCTGCGGCGCGTCGAGCCCGCGGGCGCGCAGCTGAGGGGCCGCCGCGGCGATGCCGGCGCCCAGGGCGCCGGTGGGCGCCGCGGGCTGCTCCGGCGCCGTGACCTGAACCTCAAGGTTGAAGATGTAGCCGACCGACTCCTCCTTGATGGCGTCCATCATCGCCGTGAAGAGGAGGTAGCCCTCGCGCTGGTACTCCACGAGCGGGTCGCGCTGGGCCATGGAGCGCAGCGAGATGCCCTCCTGGAGGTAGTCCATCTCGTAGAGGTGCTCGCGCCACTTGCGGTCGAGGACCGACAGGACGACCCGGCGCTCGAGCTGGCGCATGGCCTCGCCGCCCAGCTGCTCCTCGCGGTTCGCGTAGGCGAGGCGGACGTCGGAGAGCAGCTCCTCGAGCAGGCTCTCCTTCGTGATCCGGTTGCGGCCGCCGGCCTCCTCCTCGAGGTCGGCCACCGTGATGGAGACCGGGTACAGCGTCCCCAGCGCGGTGAAGAGCTTGTCGAGGTCCCAGTCCTCGGCGAAGCCGTCCGCCGTGGCGGCGTCGACGTACTCGGTGACGACGTCGGTGACGAAGTGCTGGACCTGCTCCTCGAGGTCCTCGCCGTCGAGCACCCGGCGGCGCTCGTCGTAGATGACGAGGCGCTGGCGGTTGAGGACGTCGTCGTACTTGAGGACGTTCTTGCGGATCTCGAAGTTGCGCGCCTCGACCTGGCCCTGCGCGCTCTGGATCGCCCGGCTGACGACCTTGCTCTCCAGCGGCATGTCGTCGGGGAAGCCGGTGCGCGCCATGAGCGCCTCGGCCGCACCGGAGTTGAACAGCCGCATGAGGTCGTCGCGCAGCGAGAGGTAGAAGCGGCTCTCACCCGGGTCGCCCTGGCGGCCGGAGCGGCCGCGGAGCTGGTTGTCGATGCGCCGCGACTCGTGCCGCTCGGTGCCGAGGACGTAGAGGCCGCCGAGCTCGACGACCTCGTCGTGCTCGGCCTTGACGGCCTCCTCCGCCTCGGCGAGGACCTCGGGCCAGAGCGCCTCGTACTGCTCGGCGTCCTCCGCCGGGTCCAGGCCCCGCTCGGCCATGCGCGCGACGGCCATGAACTCGGCGTTGCCGCCGAGCATGATGTCCGTCCCGCGGCCGGCCATGTTGGTCGCGACGGTGACCTGGCCCTTGCGCCCGGCCATGGCGACGACGGTCGCCTCCCGCGCGTGCTGCTTGGCGTTGAGGACCTCGTGCGTCACGCCCCGCTCGCGCAGCTGCTGGCTGAGCCGCTCGCTCTTGCTGACGCTCGTGGTGCCGACGAGGACGGGCTGGCCGGTGGCGTGGCGCTCGGCGATGTCCTCGACGACCGCCTGGAGCTTGGCCTCCTCGGTCTTGAAGACGAGGTCGGACTGGTCGATCCGCTGCATGCCCCGGTTGGTGGGGATGGGGATGACGCCCAGCTTGTACGTGCCCTGGAACTCGGCCGCCTCGGTCGTGGCGGTACCGGTCATCCCGGAGAGCTTGTCGTACAGGCGGAAGTAGTTCTGCAGCGTCACCGTGGCGAGCGTCTGGTTCTCGGCCTTGACCTTGACGCCCTCCTTGGCCTCGATGGCCTGGTGCATGCCCTCGTTGTAGCGGCGGCCGGCGAGGATGCGCCCGGTGTGCTCGTCGACGATGAGCACCTCGCCGTCGGTGACGACGTAGTCCTTGTCGCGGCGGAAGAGCTCCTTCGCCTTCACCGCGTTGTTGAGGTAGCCCACGTACGGGGTGTTGACCGAGTCGTAGAGGTTCTCGATGCCGAGGCGGTCCTCGACCTTCTCGATGCCGCTCTCGAGGACGCCGACCGTGCGCTTCTTCTCGTCGACCTCGTAGTCGACGTCGAGCCTGAGCGACGACGCGACGCGGGCGAACTCCGCGTACCAGCGGGTGGCGTCGCCCTGGCCGGGCCCCGAGATGATGAGCGGCGTGCGGGCCTCGTCGATGAGGATCGAGTCGACCTCGTCGACGACCGCGTAGCCGTGGCCGCGCTGGACGAGCTCGTCGGCCTGCCAGGCCATGTTGTCGCGCAGGTAGTCGAAGCCGAACTGCGTGTTCGTGCCGTACGTGATGTCGAGCGCGTACTGCTCGCGCCGCTGGTCCGGGCGCATCCCGTCGAGGATGCAGCCCGACGTCACGCCGAGGAAGCGGTAGACGCGGCCCATGAGCTCGCTCTGGTACGAGGCGAGGAAGTCGTTGACCGTGATGACGTGGACGCCCTTGCCCGTGAGGGCGTTGAGGTAGGCCGGCAGCGTCGCGACGAGGGTCTTGCCCTCACCGGTCTTCATCTCGGCGATGTTGCCGAGGTGGAGCGCGGCCCCGCCCATGAGCTGCACGTCGAAGTGCCGCTGGCCGAGGCTGCGGCGCGCGGCCTCGCGGCAGTTGGCGAAGGCCTCCGGCAGAAGGTCGTCGAGCTTCTCGCCGTCCGCGAGCCGCGCGCGGAACCGGTCGGTCTCCTCGCGGATCTCGGCGTCGGTCAGCTTCCGGAAGTCCTCCTCCAGGGCGTTGACCTGGTCGGCCAGACCCTGCAGCCGCCGCACGGCCCGGCCCTCGCCGGCCCTCAGCAGCTTCTCGAGCATCCCCACGTCGCGTGCTCCCAGTCTCCAGGGTGGACCTGCTGGTCCTGGTCGGCGGTCATGCTACGCACGCAGCGCACCCGGTCGTGGCTGCCCGCGACCACGGGCGCGGCCCCGGCCCCGCCGCCCCCGCCCGCCGCCCCCGGCCCGGGTGGCCTCAGGTGGCCAGCAGGTCCCGCTGGTCGGGGTGGCGGGCGAACCACGCGGCGACGTAGGAGCACTCGGGGCGCACGGTGAGCCCCTCGCGGCGGACGTCGGCGAGGACGGCCTCGACGAGTCGCCCGGCGAGCCCCTCGCCGCGTCGCGCGGGGTCGGTCACCGTGTGCGTGAGGGCGAGGACGTCGACGCCCGCGGGCTCGGCCACGACGGAGGCCACCTCCGCGCCGTCGTCGAGGAGCACCCACCCGTCCTCGCGCCGCCGCACGCCCGTGCCCTCGTCCGCCCCGCCGCTGGAGGCGATGTCGCTCGTCATGCCGCCAGCCTGCGCCCGCGCCGCGCACGGCGCAGGACGGGGCACGCCGGCGACGACGGGGACCGGACAACGGCGTTGCGCCGGGACGCGCCGCCGCGCGAGGGTCGGGCGGTGCAGACCCCCGCTGCCCCACCGGTCCTCGTCGTCGCCGACGGCGTCCGCCTGCGTCCCGTCACCGAGGAGGACACGGACGCGGTCGCCGCCACGGCCGCCGAGCCGCGCTTCGCCCGGTGGACGACCGTGCCCGTGCCCTACGCCCGCGAGGACGCCGCCGCCTGGGTGCGGGCCGCCGCGGCCGGGTGGGACGACGGGCGCGCGCTGACGTGGGCCGTGGAGGTCGACGGCCGGTACGCGGGCGCCGTCGACCTGCAGGTCGCCGGCGACGGCGGGGTCTCCGTCGGCTACGCCCTCGCCGCGTCCGCCCGCGGCCGCGGCGTCATGACGGCGGTGCTCCGCACGCTGCTGCCCTGGGCCGCCGAGCACGGCGCGGCGGTGGTGCGCTGGCAGGCGCACGTCGGCAACTGGGCCAGCCGCCGCGCGGCGTGGGCCGCGGGCGTCCGCGTCGAGGGGACGGTGCGCCGGCAGAGCGAGCAGCGCGGCGTCCTCCACGACTGCTGGGTGGGCACGTGGGTGGCGGGCGACCCGGTCACGCCGGCGACGCCGTGGCTCGACGTGCCCCGCGTGGCCCTGCCCGACGTCGGGGCCGAGCTGCGCCCCTGGCGGGAGGACGACGCCGCCCGCGTGGTGGCGGCGTGCGAGGACCCGCTGACCCGGCGGTGGCTGCCGCACCTGCCGTCCCCGTACACGGAGGAGGACGCGCTCGGCTTCGTCGGCGCGATGCGCACCGACGCCGCCGACGGCCACGCCGTCGGGTGGTGCCTCGCGGGCGAGCCGGCCCCCGGCGAGGAGGCCGGCCCGGCGCTCGCCTCGGTGACCGTCTTCGGGCTCGGGCAGGGCGCCCGGCCCGCCGAGGTGGGCTACTGGGCCCACCCGGACGCACGCGGCCGCGGCGTCGTCACGGCGGGCGTGCGGGCCGCCGTCCGCCACGCCCTCCTCCCCGAGGACGTCGGCGGGCTCGGGCTGCCCGCGGTGCTCCTGCGCGTGGAGGAGGGCAACGCCGCCAGCGCCGCCGTCGCCCGCCGCGCCGGCGGCCGGCCGGCCGGGCACGACGTCGCGCAGCGCCCGCCCGACGCGGACGGCCGCACCGGCCCTCTCCACGAGCTGGAGCGCTTCCTCGTCCGCGCGGAGGACGTCGTCGCCGACGAGCCCGCCCGCGCCTGACCCGGCCGGCCGTCACGACCCGCCCCACCCCGCTCTCCCCTCCCCTCCCGATGGACGACCTCGACGGAGCAGGGACGCGCGGCGGGAAGGGTGGTGCGGGGAGAGGCGCGCGATAAGGCCGCGCGGGTCGGGACGGGGCGGGAGCCGCGGTCAGCCGTCGGCGAGGGCCGCGCCCAGCGCCGGGGCGAGGTCGCCCCGGCCGACGACGAGCACGTCGTCGAGGCCGAGCCAGCCGGCGACGACGCGGAGCTCGGCGGCGAGGTGCTCGGCGACGTCGTCCGGCGCGTGCGGCTCCCGCCACGCCGCCTGGACGCGCAGCAGGCCGGCCGCGCGGTCGGCCTTGAGGTCGACGCGGGCGACGAGGGCGTCGTCGAGCAGCAGCGGCAGGACGTAGTAGCCGTGCGCGCGCTGCTCGGCGGGGGTGTAGATCTCGAGCTTGAGGCGGACGCCGAAGAGGTCCTCGGTCCGCGAGCGCTCGAAGACGAGGGAGTCGAAGGGCGACAGCAGCGCCCGGGCACGGACGCGGCGCGGGAAGGTCGCGTCGCGGTGCAGGAGGGCGGGCCGGCGCCAGCCGCGGACGTCGACGGGGAGGAGCACGCCCTCCTCGACCAGCGCGCCCACGGCGGCGCGGCTCTGCTCCGGGCGCAGCCGGAAGTAGTCGCGCAGGTGCGGCTCGGTGGCCACGCCCAGCGCCCGGGCGGAGACCTCGACGAGGCCGCGCACCGCCTCGTCCTCCGGCGGGTCCGGGGCGGCGGCGACGTCGGGCGGCAGCACCCGCTCGACGAGGTCGTAGCGCCGCTCGAACTGGGCGGTGCGGTCGGCCGCCGACACCCGGCCGGCCCAGAAGAGCATCTCGAGCGCCGCCTTGACGTCGCGCGCCGGCCCGGCGAGGACCGCCTCGGACGGCGCCACCATCCACGAGCCCGCCGGGCTGCGCGCGGCGCCGGGGTGCAGGCGTGCGGTCACCTGCGCGGTGGTGAGCGGACCGGCGGCGGCGAGGACGCCGAGGACGTCGTCGGGCAGCCGGGGGTGCTCGACGAGGACGCGGCGGTAGCGGCCCCAGGCCTCGTCGGCGGCCCGGGCCATGCGCCAGCGCAGCAGCCGGTGGGTCGCCGGCGGCACGAGGCTCGCCTCGTGCGCCCAGTACTCGACGAGCCGACGGGGGCGGACGGCGGTCGCCCGGCGCAGGAGGTCGACGTCGTAGGGGCCCAGCCGGCTGTACAGCGGCCACAGGTGGCTGCGGGCGACGACGTTGACCGAGTCGAGCTGGAGCAGGCCCACCCGGTCGACGACCCGCTGCAGGTGCCGGAGCGTCGGCGCCCCCGCGGGGACCGGGTCGGCGAAGCCCTGGGCCGCCATGGCGGTGCGCCGGGCCTGCGCCGCGGTGAGGACCTCCCTGCGCGCCGGCACGGCCCGATGCTGCCAGGCGCTCCCGCCGGCGCCGCGCGGGCGCCCGGTCAGGGGTCGAGGAGCTTTTCCTTGACGGCGTACATGGCGGCCTCCATGCGCGAGTGCAGCTGCAGCTTCTCGAGGAGGTTGCGCACGTGGTTCTTCACCGTGTTCTCAGAGATGAAGAGCTCGCCGGCGATGTCGCGGTTGGAGCGCCCCCGGGCCACGAGCCGCAGCACCTCGAGCTCGCGGGCCGTGAGGCGGGGCGCCGGGACCGCGGCGGCGTCGCGGGCCGCGCCGCGGCGGCTCAGCGCGGCGAACTCGGCGAGCAGGTGGCTCGCCATCGACGGGCTGATGAGCGACTGGCCGCCGTGGACGGCGCGCAGGCTCGCGGCGATCTCCTCGCCGGGGACGTCCTTGAGCAGGTAGCCGTTGGCGCCGGCCTGGACGGCGCTGAAGAGGTCGGCCTCCTCCTCGCTCATCGTCAGCATGACGATGCGGGCGCTGGGCGCGACCTCGCGGATCGCGACGCAGGCCTCGATGCCGCTGCTGCGAGGCATGCGCACGTCCATGAGCACGACGTCGGGGACCAGCTCCTCGGCGCGGGCGACCGCCTCGGCGCCGTCGCTGGCCTCGCCGACGATGACGATGTCCTCCTCGAGCTCGAGCACCCGCTCGAGCCCCCGCCGGTACAGCACGTGGTCGTCGACGACGAGCACGCGGATCGGCTCCCCGCCGCCCGCCGGTGCGCCGTCGTCGTCCGGCGCCGGGGCCTGTCCGGCCACGTCCACCGCCTCCTCCGTCCGGCCGTCGGCCTCCGGCCGGCGACGCTCCCCCGTCCGTCCGGCACGGCGCCTCCGTCGGCACCGCGCCCGGGCGTCGGGCCGGCGCAGCATCCCACGCCGGCCCGGCGCGGCCCCGGCCCGCCGCAGCGGGCCGGGGCCGTCCGGACCTGATGGCGCCCGCCCCGGCCGTGGGGGCCGGGGGACGGGCGCCGTCCCGCTAGGACGCGCGGGCGGCCTGGGCGGTTCCGACCATCTCGTCCGCGGTGCCCGGCTCGACGGTGTCCCCCGCCTCCTCGAGCCGGATGACGCCGTAGCTCCAGCCGCGCCGGCGGTACACGAGGCTCGTGGCGCCGGTGCTCCGGCAGAGGAAGAGGTAGAAGTCGTGCCCGAGGGCCTCCATCTGCGCGAGCGCCTCGTCCACCGACATCGGGTGGGTGAGGTGGGTCTTCTCGCGGATCCGCACGGGCGAGTCGCCGACGGCGTCCGCCAGGCCGTGCTCGTCGTCCTCCCCGGCCCCGAGGGCTCCCACCTCGACGGGCGCCTCGTCCTCGGCGGCCGGCGCGGCACCGGCGTCGGCCGGCGGCTCGGCGGCCGGCGCGGCCGCCGCGGGAGGCGGCGCCTGCTCCGAGCGGCGCAGCGAGGTGGGCGTCTGGCGGCCGTGGTGGACCCGTCGGCGGTCGCGCAGGCGCCGGAGCCGTTCGAGCAGCTTCTCCTCGGCCAGGTCGAGGGCGGCGTGGGCGTCGTCGGCGCACGCCTCCGCACGGACCACCTCGCGATGGTGGCGGAGCGTCAGCTCGACGCGCTCGCAGCTCTGCGGCTGGCGGGGGTTGGTCTCGTGGCTGATCACGACGTCGAGGCGGT
Source organism: Pseudokineococcus lusitanus (assembly GCF_003751265.1). Classification (NCBI taxonomy): domain Bacteria; kingdom Bacillati; phylum Actinomycetota; class Actinomycetes; order Kineosporiales; family Kineosporiaceae; genus Pseudokineococcus; species Pseudokineococcus lusitanus. The sequence goes on along the minus strand of NZ_RJKN01000010.1, from coordinate 79,344 downwards.
CGGCCCGGGGGGCGATCTGCTCCACCTTCGAGAGCTTGTCCTCGAGGTGGCGGCGGAACCGGTCGGGCACGGTGGTGTGGCGGGTCGTGAGCGTGATCTCCATGGGTCCTCCTGCGTCGGGGGTCCTGCGTCACCACCGGTCGCGGTGCGCGACCGGCTCTGGGGTGTCAGGCACCACCTCCGCCGGGCCCTGCCGCCGCCCGTCGCGACGCTGCGACGAGGAGGAACGGGACGGGCCGGGAGCCCCGCGGCAGGGCACGTCCGCACCCCGGGGGGCGGGCGGCGGCGACCTGCCGGGTCTCCATGACGGGACGTTAGCCGTCCGCCCGCGCCGGCGACACCCCAGGACAGCGAGTCATGGAGATGGACGCCGCGTGACCACCCCGTGGACGGCACGAGCGGCCTCACCGACGGGGCGGGGAGCCGGCGTGGCGAGGACGACGACCGCGGCGACGACCCGGGCGCCCCCGCCGGCCAGCGCGTCGGCCGCCGCGGCGAGCGTGGCGCCGGTGGTGACGACGTCGTCGACGAGCACGCACACCGGCGGCGGGCGGCGCCGCAGGACGAGCGCCCCGGCCCGCGCCCGTCGCCGCGCCGCCGCGCCGCGACCCACCTGGTCCCCGGAGCCCGCCCGCAGCGCCAGGACGGGCGCGACGCCGCCCGGCCCGCCCGGTCCGGCCGCGCGGACCCACCGGCGCGCGAGGTCCTCGACGAGGTCCCCGCCGCGCTGCCGGACCGCCCGGCGGGACGAGGGCACCGGCACGAGGACCGGGCGCGCGCCGTCCGGCACGCCGACGAGCAGCCCCTCGGCCACCGCGGCGGCGCCGGCCCGCCGCAGCCCCGCCGCGAGCAGCGGGGCCAGGTCGTGGCGGCCGCGCTCCTTCCACGCCAGCAGCACGTCCCGGGCGGGACCGGCGTAGGGCGCCGCGGCCCGCACCGGCGGGGCGCCCGCCGCCGCGGCCGGCCGGAGCACCGGGCCCGCGCGGACCACCGTGGCGGCGCAGCCGGGGCACACGGGGACGTCGGGCTCCCCGCAGCCCGGGCAGGCCACCGGCCAGACGAGCCGGGCGAGCCCCGTCGCCGCGGCGCGGACGGGTCCCGGCGGGGCGGCGTGACGGGCGGCGAGGTCCACGCGCCCCAGCCGAGCGCACGGCCGGTGGCGGCGCGCCCGCCGCCACCCGCCGGTGGACGGGCCCCCGCCGCCACCGCCTGTGCGCGCCGGCGGGAGCGGTCAGCCGGGGAAGGAGGCGTCGACGCCCGCGGCGCCGGGGCGGGGGACGAAGGACCCGCCGGACCGCTGCAGGAGACCGCCGGCCGTCTCCAGGAGCACGGTCGAGCGCCCCTTCGCCGACGTGACGCGGACGGCGTCCTGCGGCACGTCGGTCGACCGGACGACGGAGCCGTCCACGGCCACTTCAAGGAGACGCAGCCGGGAGTCAGGGTCGGCGCCGTCCTGCCCGCGCACCCGGCCGAGCACCGCGACCGTCTGGCCGTCGACCCAGGTGACGTCGAGGGCGTCGACGAGACCGGGCAGCGGGTCGCCCGCCACCTCGACGCGGGCGGGCGACCCCCCGGGCGAGCGCTCGACCCCCGCGACGCGGAGCTGGACCGTGCCCGGCGTCCCGGCGGCGTCCGTCGACAGGACGGCGACCCGCGCGCCGTCGCGGGAGACCTGGAGCGCGTGGACGCGTCGGTCGGCCAGCCACGGCGCGTCGACCTTCGCGACGTCCCCGTCGGCGTCCGCGGCGACGAGACCGGCGTCGTCGCCGGCGCCGGAGCGGGCCGTCCAGGCCCAGCCGAAGCGGTCCACCGAGGGGCCCACGAGGTCCGTCCCGGGGGTGACGACCTCGAGGGCGCCCCCTGCTGCCCCGGCTGCCGTGCCGTCGGGCACCGTCGCCGCGTCCCGGGGGAGCCGCACGACGACCATCCCCGTCCGGTCGTCGACGAGGACCGCGAGGACGTCCCCCGCGACGGCCGGCAGGCGGGGGCGCCGGCCCGCCAGGTCCGGGACGCCGCCGAGGATCTCGACGCCCTCGCCGTCGAGCCGGGCGAGGCGCCCGCCCTCGACGACGACCGGGGTCCCCGTGACCACCGGGTCGTCGAGGACGTCGGCCGTGCCGGGCGGGAGGGTCAGCGCGCTGCCCTCGGCGGCCAGCCGCACGTCGGTGACCCCGGGCACCCCGCGCAGCGTCGCCGTCACCTGCGCCTGCATGAGCAGCCGCTGCTCGGGCGGCGCCGTCCGCGCCTCGGCCGACAGGTCGACGACCGCCGTCGTGCCCTCGACGGGGACCGCAGGCGGGTCGCTGAGGAGGGTCGTGCCCACGGGGAAGGCCGTCGAGACGGCGTCGGCGAGCCAGGCCGACCGGTCGCCGGTGGAGAGCAGCTCGCTGACGAGCAGGGTGGCCGTGGCCTGCCGCTGCGGGAACCACCGCGTCTCGGGCACGAGCGCCCGGCCGTCCGGCGAGAGGTGCTGCAGCTGGAAGGCCCCGTACTGCTGGTCGAAGAAGTTGCGGCTCACCACGACCTCGTCCGGCAGCTCCGTGATGCGCCAGGCCCCCGACACCCGGACGACGGTGACGTCCACGGTGTACGGCGTGCGCGGCTCCGCCGACGTCCACCGTCCCCGGTCGTCGACCACGCCGAGCAGCGGCGCCCGGACCGTGACGGTGCGCCTCTCCCCCGCCGTGGGCTCCGTCGCGCCGTCGCCCCGCCCCGGTCCCGCGGCGACCTCCCGGACCTCGAGTCCGCCGGTGGCGACGACGACCACCCGCCCGCCCGGCCGCCACGACGACGCCGCGGGGGCGGTGAGGAAGCTGCGCGCCACCGAGTAGTCGTCGTCGAAGGCGGCGGACGCCGTGAGCCAGCCCCGCACGACCGCGTCGGGCGCGGCGTTCTCCTGGGGCCCGTCGGGGATGATCCGCGGCGCCGGGTCGGCCGCCACCTGCGCGGGCCCCTCCTCGACCGGTCCCTCGCGGGGCAGGGTGACGCAGCCGGTGAGGACCAGCGCCGCGACGAGCGCGACGGCCGTCGCGACGACGCCGCGGGCGCGCCCCCGGTCAGCCACGTGACGTCCCCTCCGGCCGGGCGGGCGGCGGGACGACGGGGATCGACGCCGTCGCGATGGCGTCCGCCGCGGCCTCGGTGCCGGCGTCGCCCCAGGCCCCCGGCGAGCCGGCGGCGCTGGGCACGAGGACGACGGCCGTCGGGGACGTGGCGGGCGCCGCGGCCGGGTGGTCACGGGGCACGGGCGGGAGCAGGTCGACGGGCATGTCGAGGGGCGAGGGCCCCGGCTCCCCGCCGACGGCGCGCGGCAGGAGCAGCCGGAAGGCCGCACCGGACCCGGGACGCCCGACCACCTCGAGGACGCCGCCGTGCAGGCTCGCGTCCTCGGCGGAGATGGCGAGCCCGAGCCCGCTGCCGCCAGTCGTCCGGGCCCGTGCGGGGTCGGCGCGCCAGAAGCGGTCGAAGACCCGCTCGGCGTCCTCGGGGCGCAGCCCCACGCCGTGGTCGCGGACGAGCACGGCCACCTCCCCCGGCCCGCCGGCGAGGACGACCTCGACGGGGCGGCCCTCCGCGTGCTCGACGGCGTTGAGGACGAGGTTGCGCAGGATGCGCTCCACCCGGCGCGACTCGACCTCGGCGGTAACCGGGCGGGACGGCACCTGGCTCGTCACGGTGACGCCCTGCGCCTCCGCCACGGGCAGGGCCGTGGCGAGCACCCGGTCGACGACCGTGCGCAGGTCGACCTCCTCCGGGTCGAGCGCCGCGGCGCCGGCGTCGAAGCGGCTCATCTCCAGGAGGTCGGCCAGCAGCGCCTCGAAGCGGTCCATCTGCTCCATGAGCAGCTCGGCCGAGCGCGACGCCATGGGGTCGAGGTCGCCACGCGCCTCGTGGAGCACCTCCCCCGCCATCCGCATCGTCGTCAGCGGCGTGCGCAGCTCGTGCGAGACGTCGGAGACGAAACGCTGCTGGAGGTGGGACAGCCCGGCCAGCTGCGTGATCTGCCGCTGGAGGGAGTCCGCCATGTCGTTGAAGGTGCGGCCCAGCGCGGCGAGCTCGTCCTCGCCGCGGACGTCGACGCGCTGGTCGAGGTCGCCCGCCGACAGGCGTGCGGCCACGGCGGCCGTGTCACGGACCGGGCGGACGACGAGACGGGTGACGACCGAGACCACGCCCGCGAGGAGCAGGACGAGGAGGAGCCCGCCGACGACGAGGACCCGCTGGACGGCGTCGAGCAGCTCCTCCTCGCGCGAGAGGTCGGCGACGAAGTAGAGCTCGTAGGGGCCGGCCAGGGCCAGGTCCACGCGCTGGCCGACGGCGAGGCCCGGGGCGGTGCTGCCGTCGGCCTCGACGAGCTGCACGGGCGCCGCCTGCTGCTCGGGCTCCTCCCGCACGGCCTCCCGGAGCGCGTCCGGCAGGAGCGACGGGCCGAGGCCGGCGCTCGAGAGCCCGGCGACGGTCACCGAGGCGTCGCTGCCCGGCACCCGGAGGAGGAGGAAGCCGACGGAGGAGTCGCCGCCGACGGACTCGAGCTCCTCCTGGTTGTCGGAGACGAACTGCTGCAGGTCGCCCGCCGTGGGGACGTCGGCCTGGACGAGGCGCTCGGTGAAGTCCCGCGCGCCCTGGGCGGCGTCGGCGAAGGCCTGGGTGCGACGCGACTCGAAGAGCCGCTCGGAGATGGCATCGGCGAGGAAGCCGCCCACGACGGCCATGGTGAGGAGGCTGAGGACGACCGTGAGGCCGACCACGCGGACCTCGATCGAGCGCCGCCAGCGGCGGACCGCCGCCCGGACCGCGGCGCGGACCCGGCTGCGGTCCGCCACGGCGTCAGGCCCCGCCCGAGGGCTCCGGCGTCGCCGTGCCCGTGGGCGCCGCCGCGCGCGGCCCACCCGACGTCGCGCCCGCCCGGTAGCCGACGCCGCGCACCGTGAGGACGACCTGGGGGTTCTCCGGGTCGTGCTCGACCTTGCTGCGCAGCCGCTGCACGTGGACGTTGACGAGGCGCGTGTCGGCCTGGTGCCGGTAGCCCCACACCTGCTCGAGGAGGACGTCGCGCGTGAAGACCTGCCACGGCTTGCGCGCGAGCGCGGCGAGGAGGTCGAACTCCAGCGGCGTCAGCGAGATGGAGCGGTCGCCGCGCGTCACGGTGTGGCCGGCGACGTCGATGACGAGGTCCCCGGCGCGCAGCACCTCGGGCGCCTCGTCCTCGCGGCGACGCAGGCGGGCCCGCACGCGTGCGACGAGCTCCTTGGGCTTGAAAGGCTTGGGCACGTAGTCGTCCGCGCCCGACTCGAGCCCGGCGACGACGTCGGTGGTGTCGCTGCGGGCGGTGAGCATGACGATCGGGACGTCGGACTCCGCCCGGATCCGACGGCACACCTCGATGCCGTCGATGCCGGGGAGCATGAGGTCGAGCAGCACGAGGTCCGGCTTGACCTCGCGGAACTTCGCGAGCGCGCCACCGCCGTCGGCGCAGAAGGACGGCTCGATCCCGTCCGCGGACAGCACGATGCCGATCATCTCGGCGAGGGCGGTGTCGTCGTCGACGACGAGGACGCGGTGGCTCATGGGGCGCATGCTGTCATCCGGTGACGCCGGATCGACGGGAAGTGACGGCCTCCCGCCGCGCCGCACCTGGACGGGTGCCCCCCGATGGCATGCTCTCCCCCGCGCGACGGTGCGCTGCCGCACGCCCCGACCCCGGAGGAACCAGCACATGACCGACGCGACCGACACCTCGACCGCCGCACCGGCCCCGCGCATCAGCGTCGTCGGCACCGGCTACCTCGGTGCCACGCACGCCGCCGCGATGGCCGAGCTCGGCTTCGAGGTCGTGGGCGTCGACGTCGACCCGGCCAAGGTCGAGGCGCTCTCCGCCGGCAAGGTCCCCTTCTACGAGCCCGGGCTGCCCGAGCTGCTCGTCCGGGGCGTCGAGTCCGGACGGCTCCGCTTCACGACGGACCTCGCCGAGGCCGCCGCCTTCGCCGACGTCCACTTCGTCTGCGTGGGCACCCCGCAGCAGCCCGGCTCCAACGGCGCCGACCTCCGCTACGTCGAGGCCGCCTTCGAGGGCCTCGCGCAGCACCTGACGAAGGACGCGCTGCTCGTCGGCAAGTCGACGGTGCCCGTCGGCACGGCCGCGCTCATGGCCGAGAGGGTCCGATCCATCGTCCCGGCCGACGGCCCCCGCGTGGAGCTGGCGTGGAACCCGGAGTTCCTCCGCGAGGGCAAGGCCGTGCAGGACACGCTCGCGCCGGACCGCGTCGTCGTCGGCGGCGCGAGCCCCTGGGGCGAGGAGCTCCTGCGCCGGGTCTACGCGAAGCCGCTGGCCACGGGGACCCCCTTCATCGCGACGGACCTGCCGACCGCCGAGCTCGTCAAGGTGTCGGCCAACGCCTTCCTCGCGACGAAGATCAGCTTCATCAACGCCATCTCGCAGGTGTGCGACAAGGCCGGCGCCGACGTCACGGTGCTCGCCGACGCGCTCGGCCACGACGTCCGGATCGGGCGGCAGTTCCTCAACGCCGGCCTCGGCTTCGGCGGCGGCTGCCTGCCCAAGGACATCCGCGCGCTCATGCACCGCGCCGGCGAGCTCGACGCCAACTGGCTCGTCTCGCTCATGCAGGACGTCGACGAGATCAACATGTGGCAGCGCCAGCGCGTCGTCGACATGGCCGTCGAGGCCTGCGGCGGCAGCGTCCTCAACCGGCGCGTCGGCGTCCTCGGCGCGGCCTTCAAGCCCGACACCGACGACGTCCGCGACTCCCCCGCCCTCAACGTCGCCGCGGCGCTGCACCTGCGCGGCGCCCAGGTCGTCGTCTTCGACCCCGAGGCCGGCGAGACGGGCAAGCGCAGCTTCCCGGCCCTCGGCTTCGGCACGTCGACCGAGGAGGCGGTGCAGGGCGCCGACGTCGTCCTCGTCCTCACGGAGTGGCCCGAGTTCCGCACGGCCGACCCGGTCGCGCTGCGCGCCCTCACGACCGGCGCCACGGTGATCGACGCCCGCAACTGCCTGCCCGCGCAGGCGTGGCGCGACGCCGGCTGGACGTACCGCGGGCTGGGCGTGGCTCCGGTCCAGGGCTAGCTCATCCGCCGTCACGGCGACCAGGGCGGCGTGGAGGGGGACGACCTGCAGCCGCCGCACGGCGTCAGGCCTGCCCGGGGGGATCGGCAGCGCATGTCACGACTTCGACGCGGGCGTCGGCGGGAGCCGCTGCCCGGCGGTGCCACCGTCGACGCACCTCCCGACCAGGTCGGCACAGGGCACAGCGCGGCCTCCACCGCGGCCATCTCGCCGAAGACGGTCGCAGGCAGCGCCGGTTGGTCGGCGGCAGGACGTATGGGGTCCCTCGCGATCCAGACGGCCGCGGGACTCGTGCTCGCGCGATTGCTCTTCCCCGCCGACTTCGGTCTCCTCGCCAGCGTCTACGTGGTGACGGGCCTGACCGTCCTGTTCTTCGACCTGGGACTCTCGGGCGCCCTCGTCCGGTCGAGGAACCTCACCGAGGAGCTCAAGGCCACCGCCTTCTGGCTCAACGCCCTCGGCGGCCTCGTCTTCTTGGGTCTGCTCACGGCCCTCGGGCCGCTCGTGGCGGGCTTCTACGGCGACGACCGACTGCGATGGCTGCTGCCTCTCGCGGGTCTTCCCTTCGCCGTCGGGCTGCAGGTCGTGCACAGCGCCCTCCTGCAACGGCGCTTCGCCTTCCGAGCCTTGGCGTCCACCGAGCTCGTCGCCGCCGTCGTCGGCAACACGTTGGCGATCGTCGCGGCGGCCGGGGGCGCCGGGTACTTCGCCCTCGTGGTGGGGCCGCCCGTCCAGGCGCTGCTCCTCACCGCCATGCAGTGGCGTCTCGTCAGGTGGAGACCTCGGTCCTTCATCAGGATCGCGGCGGTCCGCGAGCTGTGGGGCTTCTCCGGCGGGCTGCTCGGCTACGCGGTGGTCGACTACGGCGTCCGGAGCCTCGACGTCCTGCTCCTCGGCCGCTTCTACGGCCCGACCGACGTCGGCCTGTACAACCGGGCGCACTCGCTGATGGTGCTCCCGGTCCAGCAGCTCAACTCCGTGCTCGGCCGGGTGATGCTGCCGACCCTCTCCGGCCTGGGCGACGACCTCCGAAGGGTCGGGTCTGCCTACCTGCAGGCGATGCGCCTCACCCTCTTCGTCGCCCTTCCCACTCTCGTCGGCATGGCGGCCACCGCTCCGGCCCTCATCAACACCCTGTGGGGCCCGCGCTGGCTGGACTCCACCGTGGCCTTCCAGCTCCTCTGCCTCGCTGGAGCGGCGCGCGTGCTCACGGGCGGCACCGGTTGGATCTACCAGTCGCAGAACCGGACGCCGCTGATGTTTCGGATGGGGGTGCTGACCGGCGTGGTGGTGGCCGCCGGCACCGTCATCGGGCTGCCGCACGGCCTCGTGGGCGTGGCAGCCGGGGTCACCGTCGCGACGTGGCTGACGGTCCCCTTCAACCTCCTGGTGCCCAGCCGCCTCGTGGGGCTGCCGGCCATGGCGGTGCTGCGGTCGAACGCCGCCACGATGCTGTGCACCGCCCTCATGGGGGTGTGCGTCTGGGCGGTACCCGTCGTATCGCCTCTCCGGGAGACGGCTGTCCTGACCCTTCTGCTGCAGGTCCTCGCCGGACTGCTCGTCTACGCGGCGATGGGCCTGCTGCTCCAACGTCCGTTGCTCCGCCAGCTGGTCTCTCTGCTCAGGAGGCGCCGTCGACGGTGAGGAGGTCGACCGCCGTCGACACCATGCGCGACTTGGGCTGCGGGCCCACGGCACCTGAGCAGGCGCAACTAGGGTCAGCCTCGTGGTGGACCGACGGATGGCCGTGGTCGTCCCTGCCTTCGGCAAGGAGTCACTCACGCGCCTGGTCGTCGAGGACCTAGTGCGTGAGCGGGACCTGGCACGAGTCGTCGTCGTGGACAACGCGGGTGACCTCGACCCGGCACGCTTCCCGACGGACGTCGAGCTCGTGGTACCCGGCTCGAATCTCGGCTGGCTGAGAGGTACGAATCTCGGGATGGAGCGGGCGCTCTCGTCCGGGGCCGCCTCGGTCATGGGGCTGAACAACGACACCCGGCTGAGCAGGTCTTTCGTCCGTGGGATGGCGGACGCTCTCGCGGCCCACCCTCTCGCTCTCGTGGGGCCCTGCTACGACGACAGCTTCGAGCACCAGAACCGTTACTACAGGGGCCATCCCGTCGACTTCCAGCCGCGATCCGTCGAGGTGTCGGCTCCCGCGATCGACGGGACCTGCTTCGCGCTCTCCTCGGCCCAGGTCCGGCAGACGGGTCTCCTGGACGCCCGCCGATTCGGGCGGCGGGGCTGGGGCGCCATCCAGGACTACGCGATCCGGGTGCGGCAGGCGGGCGGTCAGGTCCTGGTCACCCGCCGTGCGTACCTCGCACACGACCGCGGCTCGACGGCGAGGGCGTCGATGAGCTCGTACGAGCGCTACGCGGCCTCGGAGATGCGGATCGGCATGATGAGGAAGTACGGGCGGCGCTGGCGTAACGTCGTGGACACCGATGCCAGCGAGACCGACAGTGCCCGAAGGGTGCTCGGCGACATGACCAGAGCCGTGGAGGATCGCCTCGGCCTCAGCGAGACCTGGGTCGGTCGTCGCTGACGACCCCGTCGCCCTCTTCCGTCACTGCGGCTCACCCCAGTCCTCGGGCAGAGCCTGAAGGCGCTCCCAGGGGAAATCCCTCATTACGGCGTGACTTGCCGTGCCGTCGAGGACGTCGGCCCAGGGGTCGACGCCCGTCAGCGCTCGGTCCGGCTCGCCGCTGAGAGCGGCCACCGAGACAGCACCCGACCTGTCGCCCACGATGAAGCCGTAGGTCTGCGCAGCACGTGCCACAGCGGCGGCGACGGGATGGAGGTCGAGGGAGGCCACGTCCAGCCGCGGGTCCAACCTGAAGCGTGTACCCATGGCCGGTGCGCTCGACCGCATCGTGCTTCCGTCGCTCCGTTGGGCCGGGTAGCTGAAGGAGCTCCTGTGGGCGACCTCGGGCAGCGAGAGGGTGATCGCGTGACGGATCCGCCCGGTCGACACCTCCCGGGCGGACACGGCACCCATGGCCTCCGAGAGCCCGCTCGCACTGGCTCCCGTGCTGCCCGGGAAGACACCGAGGCTCTGAGAGACCCGGTCGAGACGACCGCCCCAGCACGCCTGCCACCCCTGCGACGTCCGGGACACCTTCCAGAGCTCCCAGAGCTGGTCGCCGTCCGGTGAGTAGATGGTCAGCTGGCGGTCGCCGCCGGGAGAAGGCACCGCGTCATCGGGGACCGGCACCTGCACGAGCGGCCCTCCCGGACCCACCATCGACCTGGGGACGTACCCCTTCTTCTGGCAGTCGTCGAAGCGGACGTCGACGCGGCGCTGGCCCGCCGGCACTTGGTAGGCGGAGACGTTGTACTGCCGGACGTTGAAGGCTGCGACACCCTTGTACCGCGAGGCGACCTGATGGACGACATCAGCGACGAGTGCCTGGCTGTCCCGGTGGAGAGGTGCGCCTGCCACCGACTGTGCGAAGACGTTGTGGCCTGTCGGCGTAGGCAGGACCGCTCCCGGGGTGGCTGCCGTCGCCCCGGGGGTGGTCGACAGGACGAGGCCGGTCGCCACCGTCGCGACTGCCAGCCACCGCCGCCGTCGCCCGCCGACGCGTCGTGGGAGGACCCCAGTCACGCAGCAGCCACCGCCCTCTTCGCCACGCGGGCGAACATCGCTGCCGCGTACGGGAGGTCGTCGACGAGGTAACGCCTGGCCATCCGGCGCGGCTCCATGGCCAGCCGGTGCGTCCACTCGAGGCCGCTGCGCTGCATGACCTTCGGAGCCCGCGCCACCTCTCCGGAGAGGAAGGTCAACGCGCCGCCGCAGCCGATGAACCATGCCGCAGGGAGGGTGTTACGGAGGACCCCGATGAGACGCTCCTGCTTGGGGAAGCCGAGTCCGACCAGGACGACATCGGGAGCCGCCGCCGACAGTGCGTCGACCATCTCCCGCATCCGGTCGCCGTCCCGCTCGAAACCGTGAGGAGGGCAGTGCCAGCCGGCGACCGTCAGCCCCTCGACCTCGGAGGTCAACCGCTCGGCGGCCTTCTCCGCCACACCGTCCTCGCCACCGAGGAGGAACACCGAGCGGCCCTCGCGCGCAGCAGCAGCCGGGAGTGAGTGCGCCAACGAGGCACCCGTGACGCGTTCGGGCAGAGGCCGACCCAGGAGTCGCGAGGCCCAGACGATGGGCATGCCATCGGCGACGACGAGGTCGGCCTGGTCGGCGATGGGCATCAGCGAGGGCCGACGAAGCTGGCGCAGGATGTCGACGTTCGGAGTCAGCAGCATGCCGCCCCGTCCGTCCGCCAGGGACGCGACGACGTGCTCGACGACCTGCTGCTCCGTCATCGCGTCGAAGGCCACCCCGTCGATGTCGACCTGTGCCAAAGACCGCTCTCTCGGACAGAGGCTTCGCCGGAGCTGGGGCGGCACGGAGGCGCTCTGGGGCGTCGCCGGGACCGGCTCGTCGAGGTCAACATCGACGGTGCCGCGTCGGGGCTCCGCCACCGCCCGCACCGTCGATCCGGAGGAAGTCGCGTCCATCTGCACACCCGGAGTAAATCGCACCTACAGGTAGTCACCGGACCGAGAGGGACAGAAGTCACAAGGTGTTCACAATCCGGACTCACCCGTGGCAGGACGGCGGCCGCGGCGCCGTGGATGGCAGATTGGTCACGTCGTCAGGCGGCGGCGACCACGACGCGAGGAGCAGACCAGTGCGCGACCGTTCGACCGCGACGGCGGCGACGACCGCCGAGCCCCCGGCTGCCGTCGCCGACGTCACCGTCGTCGTGCCGGCGCTCGACCGCGAGGACCGCGTTGGCGCGGCGGTCCGCAGCGCGACGTCACAGGTGCCCCCTCCCGCCCGTGTCCTCGTGGTCGACGACGGCTCGGAGGACGCGACGGCGGCGCGTGCGCGGGCTGCGGGAGCCGAGGTCCTGTCGGCCGGCCCTCGCGGGGGCAGCGGGCCGGCCCGCAACGTGGGCATCGCCTCGGCCACCACGACGTGGGTGGCCTTCCTGGACAGTGACGACGAGTGGCAGCCGGGCCACCTGGCCGGCCTCCTCGCCCGCGCCGGCGACCACGCGATGGTCACGGCGCCGGCGCTCTCGTCGCACGGACGGTGGAAGGGCAACAGCACCGGACGCCCGGCCCGGCTGAACCAGAGGGGACTTCTCGACCCGGTCAGCACGGTCATCACGAGCGGCACGATGGTGAGGCGGGACGTCCTCGACGCCGTGGGAGGCTTCCGAGACCTTCGTCGCGCCCAGGACCTGGACCTGTGGCTGCGGGTGCTCGAGCAGGGCTCGGGTCTGGCGCTCGACGTCGCGACGGTCACGTACACGGAGCACGCCGGTCAGGTCTCCGTCGACCGTGCGCTGATGCGAGCGCACTTCGACGATGTGCTGCGTCTTCACGCAGACGCCGCATGGATGAGCGAGCAGCTGCGTCGGCGGTCGTTGGTCAGGTGGCACTGGGACGACGCGCGCTCCGCCGTGGCAGCCCGTCGCCCCGCGAAGGCCCTGCGGGCCGGTGGGCTGCTCCTCCGTCGACCGGCGCAGCTGACCACCCTGCTCCGCCTCCTCCGTCAGCGTCGCCGCGAGCGGCTGATCAGCTCGCCGCCGGGCGGCTGACGAGGGGGCGGCCCCTCCTCTGCCGTCGGCTCCGGCCGGCCGAGCAGCCTGTCACGCAGCACGACGCCCGCAAGGACGAAGACGAGCAGGGTCGGCAGCGGGTGGGTGAGGGGGCTCACGAGGGCGGCGACTCCCCACGCGGCTGCGGCGGCTGTGAGGACCAGCCGCCAGCCCGGGAGATCGTCGTCGGCATCTCCCGGGGGGCGCCTGCGCACCGGCAGGGCGACGGCCGCGAAGGGTCCGAGCAGCACGACGGCTACCCAGAGCACCCCACCCGGCAGCCCGAGCTCGGCGGACCGCCCCAGCGGCACGTTGTGCACCTCGATCCGGACATTGGTGACCGGGTAGTCGTCCGCCTGCCTCACCCACTCGTGGCTCTCGCGCACGAAAGCGCCCCACCCGACGCCCGTCAACGGGTGCGCCTCGAGGATGCGCAGCGCGGCGTCGTTGACGTTGCGTCGGTCGTCGAGGGACCTGGTGGTCGTCAGGCGCTCCTGCGCGACCGCACCCAGCGAAGGCACTGCCGCGAGGATCACACCGCCGACGAGCAGACCCGCGACGGCCGCGACAGGGAGCAGCCGTCGCAGCACGGGGTGCTGGAGCGAGGCGACGACGACGCCGACGAGGGCGCCCAACCAGACCGACCGCGTCAGCGTGAGAAGCAGCGCGACCGGCGTCAGGACCGCCACGACGAGGGCGAGGGGGCGCCAACCACCCCGTCGCCCGGCGAGGAGGCAGGCCGCGGCGCCGCAGGTGACGAGGACGAGGCCGTTGGCCTCGCTGGACAGGAAGGGGCCGCGCGCACGACCCACGTGGATGCCCAGCGACGGGTCGACCACGTAGGACGGGACGACCCACGCGGGGGCCACCAGCTCGAGGACAGACGTGACGGCGAGGTAGGCCCCGAGACACGTCAGCCCCCGCAGCAGCAGGTCTCTGGCCGCCCGATCCGCGAAGACGACCGGTGCTACGGCGAAGAGGACGAAAGGCACGACGAGCCGGTCCGCGAGGGCGAAGACGGAATCGGCGTCGGCCCCCCCTCCTCCGATACGCCAGACGAGGGAGGATGTCGCCAGGAGGACCAGAGCGACCATCGACACGTGCACCACACGGAACCTGGCTCGACGTGGCCGCCATGCCCTCCGGTCCATCACCAGCAGGAGCAACGCGAGCGCGAGCACCGGGCGGTCGAGACTCACCGGCAGTCCCAGGAGGTCGGCGCGGCCCGAGAAGGCGCTCAGCAGCAGTGCTGCGGTGAAGAGCCAGACATGGGCAGGCGGCGTCCGCGGGCCTGCCGCAGGAGCGGCTGTCACGTCGACACTCATCGACGGGTTCAGGCGTCGAGGGAGCGGCGCGGCGCGCGCTCCCGCGCGACCGCGACGACGACCGCGGCGAGCCCACCCAGCACGAGGCCGATGAAGCCGTACCGCTGCACGTCGCCGACCGTGCTGCTCCGGGCGATGGCCGGCTCGGCGACCGCCACGAGCCGGAACGCCTCGTCCCGCTCCACGAGCGCGTCCTCGTACTGGCGGCTGACGGCGTTGCGCTCCGCCTGCAGGACGTCGACCTCGGCCTGGACGTCGACGTACCGCTCCTCCGTCTCCGTGGACGGTGCGACGGCGGACCCGTCGAGCACGCCGGCGAGGCGATCGCGCTCCCGCTCGGCCGTCGCGAGGCGACGTGACACGTCGCCCAACGCCTGCAGTGTGGCGTCGGGGTCGGCCGCGCTGTTGACCTCGGCCGAGCGGTCGACGAGCTCGTCACGGATCACCGACGCCGCCCGTAGGGCCACGTCCTCGGTGCCGGCCACAGCCTCGACCCTGAGGATGCTGGAGTCCGGGATGGGAGAGGCCGAGACGGACGAGACGTCCACCGCGTCGGGGCCGAGAAGGCCCTCGAGCTGCCCGCGGGCCTGGGTGTCGCCCAGGTAGCGCGCAGCGCTGGCAGCGATCTGCTCGACACCCAACGCGTAGCCCGGGATGCTCAGCGCGCGGACGTCGTCCGCCCCGACAGCGAGCCGCGTCTCGGCGGTGTACTCGTCCGGGAGGGCGAGCCCGACGACAGCCCCTACCGCGAGACCACCAGCGGCGATCGCGGCGGTCGCGGCGGGCCGCCGCCTCACCGCTCCCAGCGCTCCCCCGCTGTGCTGGTCCTCCGTCGACGTGTTGCTGGCCACGCTCTTCCCCCGGGTGTTTCGTCCGCCGTCACCGCAGCTGTCGGCTGCTGACGCAGAGTAGGGGTCTGACCGGACCGGGCCCCCGGACGTCCATCGTTCCCCCGTCGCGCGCCGTCCAGTCAGCGGCCGCTGTACCAGTCGGTCACCGTGGTGGGACCGAAGTAGACGGTGTGGGGAACCGCCCAGCTCTTCGTCCGGTAGATGCCCTGCTTGAGGTAGGCAGGGTCCGCCTGCCCGTTCACCACGTCGAGCGTCGGAAGGTAGCTACGAGGGGTGACCATCTGCCCGTCCCGGTACACCTCGACCCATCCCTCACGGGCACTGGTGGAGTAGTGCAGGCCGAAGGTGAAGTGGGTCCACCGACCCGGCACCACTTCTCCGAGATCGCCGTTGGGCACGAAGGACTTGAGCGCACCGTTGGCGCCTCCCACGATGAAGTGGTCGCGCTTGATCTCGAGGGCGACGGGCGGCGAGCCACCACGGAAACCCTTGAACTGCGTGAGGGTCATCCACTTGGTGTCCGTCGCGAAGGTGTGCCCCTCCGGCACCAGCACCGCAAAGCTGTAGTAGCGAGTGCTCCCTGGCGGATCCGGCCAGTCACCCGGCTCGGTGGTGCTGGCTCGCTCGGGGTACCGGCCGTAGACCTCGGCACGGTTGCCGCTGACACCACCGGTGACTGTCACGTCACCGTCCTCGGCGCCCGGCGCCGACTCGTACCGCTCCAGGTGGACGGACATCACGCCGCCACGAGGCTTCTCCGGGCCGGTACCCGGCACCTTGCCCGCCGGCAGCTGCTTGATGCGGTCGGTCAGCACCGGGCCGCCGCGTCCCCTCGTCGGCTCCTGCTCCGCCACCCAGCCGGTGATACCCCCGACGAGGTCAAGACCGGCACTGCCGTAGGCGCCCCGCATCAGCGTGGTCGGGACGATGTGCGGTGCGGCGCAGACGGCAGCACCTGCGACGACCGGGGCGGGCCGCCCCACGGACGACGCCGCGACGGCGGGCGGCGACGACGGCTCGGCGACGGCCGCCGAGACGGGGAGGAGGAGGCCTGCACCCACCAGCACGGCGGAGGCGGCGGTGATCCGACGGCCGCGGGACGAGTTGGCGCGCGGGCCATGGCGGCGATGGCTCACCGCGGATGGCCGGTGGAGGGCCCAGAGGGCGCGAGAAGTGGTCATGTCCCGGTCATCGAACGTCCCCCGACCGGCGACGAGCCCTGGTACACATGGTTCCCCGGCGCGGCGTAGCGTCACTCGCCTGTCCGGGTGACCGACCGCCCGGGCCTTTCAGCCCGTCCGGAGAAGCATGTCGACACCACGGCCCGGCCGCCGCTACCTCGTCGTCTCGCCCTGCAAGGACGAGGCTGACCTGCTGCCGGTCACTGCGGCCTCCATGCTGGCCCAGACGGAACGCCCTGCGCTGTGGCTGGTCGTCGACGACGGCTCGGACGACCGGACCCCCGACCTGCTCCGGCACCTGGCCTCCCAGCACAGCTGGGTGCGAGTGCTCACGAGACCCGCCGGCACGCCGCGACGTCTTGGCTCAGGCGTCGTCGAAGCCTTCGACGCAGGTCTTGCGTCCGTAGGACCGCTGACCGACTTCGACTACGTCTGCAAGCTGGACCTCGACCTCCGGCTGCCCACGTCCTACTTCGCCGGCCTCATGGACCTCCTGGAGGCGGATCACGCACTGGCAAGCGTCAGTGGCCGTCCGTGGTTCCGCCGCCCCGACGGCACGGTCGCCTGGGAGCGGTGCGGCGGCGAGAACTGCGTCGGTATGGCGAAGTTCTACCGACGGGAGGCGTACGAGGACATCGGCGGTTTCGTGCCCCGCCTCATGTGGGACGGCATCGACTGCCACGAGAGCCGCCGGCGAGGTTGGAGGTCCGCGGCAGTGCCCGACGACGCCCTCGCCTTCGAGCACCTCCGCCCCATGGGCTCATCCGACCGGGGCGTCCTGCGCGGCCGACGTCGCCACGGGCACGGTCAGTACCTCATGGGGTCGAGCCCTCTGTTCGTCCTCGCGAGCGCAGCACGTCGGCTGGCCGATCCGCCGGCTCTGCTCGGCAGCCTCAACATGCTGGCGGGCTGGGCCTGGGCAGCCGTCACCCGGGTCGAACGGCACGGTGACCAGGCCTTCCGTTCATCCCTGAGGCGCTACCAGCACGAGTCGCTGGTGCTGGGGAAGCACCGTGCGACCGAGCGAACGCGTCAGAGGGCCATGGCCGGTCGCGGTGGCCCCGCCTGATGCCTGCGGTCGCCTACCTCGTCAGCCAGCACCCCGCGCTGTCACACGCCTTCATCACCCAGGAGATCCGCGCCCTGGAGGACCGCGGCTGGACGGTCCAGCGCTACTCGGTGCGCCCGCCCGACCCGGAGCACCTGACGCTGGCGCCCGTGGCGGCGGAGGCGCGCCGCACGACGGTGCTCAGGGGCGCCGTCGGCGCTGGCGCGCTCGCCCTCCTCCGCGCAGCGGTGCGGAGTCCTCACGCCACGGCATCGATGTCGCGCAACGCCCTCCGGGTCGTACGCCCCCACGGCGGGCGTGCCGTCGGGGTCCGCGCTCTTGCCCTCGCCGTCGCGACTCGCGCCTCGTACCTGCTGCAGGCGGCGGTCCTGGCGGAGCGGCTGGACGCGTCAGCGGTGCGCCACGTCCACGTCCACTTCGCCAACAACGCGGCCGAGGTCGCCCGGCTCGCCTGCGGGTGGCTGACGGCGGCCGGCCGGCCGACGAGCTACAGCCTCACCCTCCACAGCATGGCGATGCACGGGTTGCGTCATCGACCCGACGACGACTGGCCGGACGGCGGCGCACTGCGGTGGGGCCCGCTCGCCGACAAGGTGCGGGGCGCGGCGTTCACGGCCTGCATCAGCGAGTTCTGCCGTCAGAGGGCCCGCGAGGTGCTCGACGGGCTCTCTGCCGACCTCCCGATCGTCCACATGGGCGTCGACGTCGGACGGTTCTCGCCCTCGCCCGCCGAGACCACGGGTGGAGAGCCGGCTGACCCAGCCGTCCTCCTCTTCGTCGGCCGGTGGGCGGAGGAGAAGGGCACGGGTGCACTGCTCGACGCGGTCGACCAGCTGCTGGACGAGGGCCTCGACCTCCGCCTGCTCGTCGCCGGCGACGGCCCCCTTCGAGACACGCTGAAGGCGCGCGTCTCCGGCTCCTCCCGGCTCTCCCCCGCGGTGGAGCTGCTGGGCCCGGTGGCGAACGACGCGCTGCCCGACCTCTACCGCGGGGCAGATCTGCTGTGCCTCCCGTCGACGGTCGAAGGCGTGCCCGTGGTGCTCATGGAGGCCATGGCCAGCGGCCTGCCGGTCGTCAGCACCCGGATCGACGGCATCCCCGAACTGGTGGAGGACCAGGTTTCTGGACTGCTGTGCACACCCGGGGACCACTCGGGCCTCGTCTCAGCCATCCGCGACCTGCTCCAGGCCCCGGAGCGACGTGCACGCATGGGCGCTGCCGCCCGCGCTCGTGTGCTCGACGCCTTCGACTCGAGCCGCGAGGTGGTCCGCTTGGAAGAACGCTTGCGTGCAGCCGCGGACGCCTGACGCGTCGGCGTGCCTCCGTCAGAGGAGGCGGGCGGGAGCCGCGGCCACCACTGCACCCGCCGGCACGTCGTGGATGACGAGCGCGAGCGCCCCGATCCGGGCGCCGTCCCCGACGACGACCGGTCCGAGCACCTGCGCGTACGCCCCCACCTCCACGTCGTCGCCCAGCGTGGGTGCTCCGGCTCCGGGACGCCGTTCACCGAGTGTCACGCCCTGACGGAGCGTGCATCGGGCCCCGAGCCGGGCCCGGGGATGGACGACCACCGTGCCGGCGTGGTGCACGCGGAGACCGGGCCCCACGACGACCTCCTTGGGCAGCTCGAGGCCTGTGATCGCGACGGCGGCGCGGTGCAGCGGCCAGTAGAGGCGGCGAGCGACGCGTCCCGCCATTCCCGTACGACCGTCGGCCCAACGCCCGGCGCGGTGCAGCGCGAGCGCCCACACCGACCACTCACGGGCCAGCGCGCGCCGACCACCTGCCCGTCCGAGGTCCACGGCGAAGGGAATCACCACCTCGTCGCGCCACCCGTTCACGAGGCACCCCTGCTGCCGAGCACGCGACCGGGGTTACCTCCCACGACGGAGTAGGGCTCGACGTCCTTCGTCACGACGCACCCCGCCGCGACGATGCTGCCCTGGCCGATCCGGCGACCCGGCAGCAGCACGGCGTTCGCGCCGATCCAGACGTCGTCCTCGATGACGACCGGCCGCGGCCGTGTCAGGCCCTGCTCACGCATGGGGCGGGAGACGTCGTCGCTGACGTGGTTGGTCGCGAGGACGACGACTCGCGGCCCCATCATCACGTCGTCGCCGATGACGACCTCGCCCATGAGCAGGGCGTCCTTGCCGACGCCCGAGCGCGAGCCGATCGTCACCGCGCTGCCCGACCCGAACCACGCCCCCTGCTCCACGTTGACGTCGTCGCCGCAGGAGCGGAACAAGCGGCGGCAGGTCGCGGCCCGAGCGCGACGTGCGATGCCGCCACCAGGCGCGATGGACCAAGGGAGGTGGCGGGCCACCCCGTAGTAGCCGACGTAGCTGAGCGCCTGGACGAGGGACCGCGGATGCCTCAATGTCCACCCTCCGTGAACGTCTCAACTGACAGCGACGAACCGTACCGGCACTCGACCTGCCGCCCCGTGCACCAGGACGAGGATCAGTACGCGCCCTTGCCGCGCACGACCGAGCCCACGGTCTTCCAGAGGATCATCGCGTCGGTCGCGGGCGACCAGCTCTCGACGTACCGCACGTCGAGGCGCTCCGACTCCTCGGCCGACAGGTGCGACCTGCCGCTGACCTGCCAGAGACCGGTGATGCCGGGCTTGACGGCGAACCGGCGGTGCATGTCCTCGCCGTAGCGCTCGACCTCCGAGGCCAGCGGAGGACGCGGGCCGACGAGCGACATCTCGCCGCGCAGGACGTTGAACAGCTGGGGCAGCTCGTCGAGCGAGTACCGCCGCAGCACGCGTCCGACCGTCGTCACGCGCGGGTCGCCCTTCATCTTGAAGAGGACCCCGTTGCCCTCGTTGACGGCCATGAGCGCCGCGAGCTCCTCGTCGGCGCGGTCCACCATGCTCCGGAACTTGAGCATGGGGAACGGCCGGCCATCGGCGCCGACGCGCTCCTGGCGGTACAGCACCGGCCCCGGGCTCGTCGTGCGCACGAGCACGGCGACCGCCACGAGCACCGGCGCGAGGGCCAGGACGGCGAGCAGCGCGCCCACCCGGTCGACGCCGCCCTTGACGACGCGGTGCAGGCCCCTCAGCTCCGGTCGCTCGAGGTGCAGCAGCGGCAGGCCCGCGACGGGCCGGATGGCCACGCGAGGGCCGGCGACCTCGGCGATGCCCGGGGCGACGACGAGCTCCGCGGTCGTCTCCTCCAGTCGCCAGCCGAGACGGCGCAGCCGGCGGCTGTCCATCTCGGCGCAGGGCAGCACGGCGACGGTGGCGATGCCCTCCCGGCGTACCACCTCGACGACGTCGTCCATCCCGCCGAGCACGGGGACCGGGAGCTCGCGCACGAGACCGTCGGCGTCGACGAGCGACGACGACGTCGTGCAGCATCCGACGACCCGCATGCCCTGCTGCGGCGAGAGCGCGAGCTGCTCCACGAGGTCACGGACGCCCTCGGCGCGGCCCACGACGAGGGTCGGCACCGTCCGCCGGCCGGAGCGACGCAGGACGTGGACGCGGTGGCGGGCGGCCAGGCGCAGGGCGAGCGTGAGCAGCAGGGCCAGCGGCACGGCCGTGACGACGTAGCCGCGCTCGACGGAGAGGCCGAGGACGTAGGCCGCCGTGGACACGGCGGCGACGGTGGAGACGCCGGCGACGGCGACCCGGCGCAGCTCCTCCGGACCGCTGAAGAGGAAGCGGGCCTCGTAGGCCCGCGTCGAGGCGATGACGGCGACCCACAGCACGGGCAGCAGGACGACCGACAGCGCCGGGTCCCCGAAGACGTGGACGAGCCACGCCGTCAGGCCGCCCTCGTCCCAGAAGGTCGCCGCGTGTGCCGCCAGACCGGCCGCGAAGGCCGCCCCGGCGTCGAGGACGGGCAGGCGCCGGGTGTAGCGGCGGACCCACCCGCGGTCGCGGACGTCCTCGACGACCCGCTCGCGGCGCAGGACTGCCGGCGCCCGCCTCGGGGTGGGAGGGGCGACGAGGGAGGCCACCGCGGGAGGTGGTGCCGTCGTGCCGTGCGGCCCCGCCGGTCGCGGGACGTCGGCGACCGAAGGTCCGGGTCTTCCGTCCATGGCACTACTCCCCCGTCAGCGGCGCCGATCCGGCCCGTCCGTCACCCCGTCGTCCTGGACGCCGCTGTCCGTAACGGACTGTACGGGGCCGACTACGCCGTTGGAGGCAACTGTCCGTAAAGGTCGCACGTCCCTCGCCCATGCCTCCCGGCGTCCGGGCCCCGCGGGGCCGTGCGTGCCAAGATCGGGAGCGGCCGCGGCACGCGGTGCGGACGTGGGCCGGTGCCCGCCAGGGGGAAGGACGCACGATGACGCAGGACCAGGGCTGGGCCTCCCCCGGCGGGGACGACCGCCGCGAGCCCGGCACGGGCGGCGCGTCCCCCGCCCCGGCGGCGCCGCGGGGCGAGCAGCAGCAGGCCCCCGGCGGCTGGTCCGGCCCCGCCGGCCCCGCGCCCGCCGCCGCCGGGTGGGACGGCCGCCCGCCCGCCTCCGCCGGCTGGAGCGCCCCGCCGCGGCCGGGCATCGTGCCGCTGCGCCCGCTGGGCGTGACGGACCTGCTCGAGGGGGGCTTCCGCGCCATCAGCGCCAACCCCAAGGTCATGCTCGGCGTCTCGGCGCTCGTCTTCGGCGGCGTCGCCGTGCTCTCGCTGCTCATGGCCCCGCTGCTGCTGGGGCCGGTGGTGGGCGCCTTCAACGACCTCGCCGCGAGCGGCCCGGCGGGGGCGGCCGGCCCCGAGTTCTCCACCCTGTCCTTCGCGGGTGCCGACCCGGTCACCGGACTGGTCTCGCTCGTCGCCACCGTGGCGCTGACGGGCATCCTCGTGGTGTCCGTCAGCGCCTCCGTCATCGGTCGTCGAACGGGCGCCGGTGAGCTGTGGCGACGCGTGCGGGGCCGCCTGCTCGCGCTCGTGGGCCTGTCGCTGCTCATCAGCGTCGTGGTCGGGGCGGTGGTGGTGCTGGCCACCGCCGCAGGGGCGCTGGGCTTCTTCGTCTCCGAGGCCGCCGGCGTCGTCGGGCTCGTCCTCGGCCTGCTCGCGGGTGTCGTCCTCGCCGTCTGGCTCTCCACCCGGTGGAGCCTGGCGTCGGTGGCCCTCCTCCTCGAGGGACTCAGCATCGGCAAGGCGCTGCGGCGCAGCGGCGCGCTCGTCAAGGGGACGTGGTGGCGCGTCTTCGGCGTCCTGCTGCTGACCTTCATCCTCGCCGGGCTCGCGTCGGCCGTGCTCGTCGGGCCGGCGAGCGTCGTGGCCGGGCTGCTGACCCTCTGGTTGCCCACGGGCACGGCCACGACGCTGGGCACCTTCATCACGCTGCTCTTCTCGACGGTCGCCAGCGTCCTCGTCCAGCCCTTCGTCGCCTCGGTGACGGCGCTCCTCTACACCGACCTGCGGATCCGGCAGGAGGGCCTCGACGTCGAGCTGGCCCGGGCGGCCGACGAGGTCACGTCCTGACACCCGCGCTCCTGGCGGTCCCCGGCCCGGTGGCCGGGATCGTCGTCGACCGCGAGGAGGGACGCGACCTCCTGGCCCGCGAGCTCGCCGGGCGCCTCTACGCGGACGCCCAGCCCTCCCCCGTGCAGCGCTTCCTGTCCTGGCTCTTCGAGCGCCTCGGCGAGCTGGTGCCCGACGACCTCGACGGCGGTCCCGTCGTCGACGCCCTCGTCGTCGGCGTCGTCGTCCTCCTCGTCCTGCTGGCCGCCCGGGTCGCCGGCCAGGCGGTCCTGCGGCGGCGCCGCGCCGGGGCCGACGCCGAGGTCTTCGCCGGGGACGTCCGCCGGGGCGCCGACGACCACCGGGCCCGTGCCGACGCCATGGCGGGCGAGGGCCGCTGGCCCGAGGCCGTGGCCGAGCGCTTCCGCGCCGTCGTCCGCGGCGCCGAGGAGCGCGTCCTCGTCGACGAGGTGCCCGGCCGGACGGCCGGCGAGGTCGCGGGCGAGCTGGGCCGGGTGATGCCCGACCTCGCGGGCGACCTGGCCACGGGCGCCCGGGTCTTCGACGACGTCGTCTACGGCTCCGCGCCCGGCACCGCGGACGACGACGCCCGGCTGCGTCGCCTCGACGACGCCGTCCGTGCCGCCCGGCCCGCGCTCCCCGCGGCCGTGGGGCCGGAGGTCCCGTGAGCGCCCCCGCCACCGCCGCCCCGGCCGGTCCCGCGACGGCGGGCCCCGGGCCCACCACGGGGCCCGCCCCCGGGCCCACGACGACCCGGCGCCCCCGCCGGGCGACCCTCCTGGTGCTCCTCGGTGCCGTCCTCCTCGTCGTGGCCCTCGTCGTCGCCTCGCTCGGGACGTCGGACGGCCCGCTCGACCCGGGCAGCCCCGCGCCCGACGGCGGCCGTGCCGTGGCGCAGGTCCTCGGCGACCTCGGGGTCGACGTCGTGCGGACGACCACGAGCGACGCCACCGACGCCGCGGTCGAGGCCGCCGGCGGGGACGCGGCGGTGCTCGTCGTGCCCACGTCACCGCTGTCGTCCGCCCAGACCGACCGGCTCGCCGCGCTCGGCGAGGCCGGGGCCGACCTCCTCCTGCTGGTGCCCGACCCCGACGTCCTCGCGGCGCTCGCGCCCTCGCTCCGGGCGGCCGACGAGATCGAGACGGCCGAGGACGTGCCGCCGCAGTGCGACCTCCCCGCCGCCCAGCGGGCCGGCGAGGCCACGGGCGGTGGTGCCCTCGTCGAGGCCCGCGACGACGAGGACCCGGCGGTGGTGTCCTGCTACGGCCTGCCCTTCGGCGGGTCGCCCTACGTCACGGTCGACGGCGGCGCCGGGGGCGGGGAGCGCGGCGACGTCGTCGTGCTCGGCCAGCCCGACGTGCTGCGCAACGAGACGGTCGACGAGGCGGGCAACGCCGCCCTCGCGCTGCAGACGCTCGGTGCCCGCCCCACGCTCGTCTGGTACCTGCCGGACCCCCTGGACCCGGCCCTCGCGGAGGGCGACGGGACGGTGCCGCTCTCCTCGCTCGTGCCGCGGGGCCTCGTACGGGCGGCGCAGGTGCTCGCCGTCGCGGGCGTCCTGCTGCTCCTGTGGCGCGGCCGCCGGCTCGGGCCGCTCGTCGTCGAACGGCTGCCCGTCGTCGTCCGCGCCGCCGAGGCCGTCGAGGGGCGCGGCCGCCTCTACCGGGCCACCGGCGCCCGCGACCACGCCGCGGCCACCCTGCGCGCGGCCTCGCTCACCCGGCTCGCGGGCCGCCTCGGCGTCCCCGCGAGCGCCGGGGCGGACGCCGTCGTGGGCGCCGCCGCGGGCGCGTCCGGCCGCCCGCGCGCCGACGTCGCCGCCCTCTACCGCCCGGACGCGCCCGCCGACGACGCGGCGCTCGTCGCCCTCGCCACCGCCCTCGACGACCTGGAGAAGGAGGTCAGCAGCTCGTGACCGAGCCGACCGCCCCGTACGACGCCCCCGGTGACCCCGACGACCACGCGCACGACCGCGCG
This sequence comes from Pseudokineococcus lusitanus, assembly GCF_003751265.1. Lineage (NCBI taxonomy): Bacteria > Bacillati > Actinomycetota > Actinomycetes > Kineosporiales > Kineosporiaceae > Pseudokineococcus > Pseudokineococcus lusitanus. Next base: position 54,801 of record NZ_RJKN01000010.1, on the reverse strand, counting down.
CACGACGGCGCCCCGGCCGGGCCGGAGGACGCGATGCCCGTGCTGCCCGACCCGGGCCCGGGCGACCCCGCCCCGGTGCCCGCCCCCGGCGCCGGCGCCCCGACCGCGGAGGACGCCCGCGCCGCGCTGCTCGCCGTCCGCGCCGAGGTGGGCAAGGCGGTGGTCGGCCAGGACGTCGCCGTCACCGGCCTCGTCGTCGCGCTCCTGTGCCGCGGCCACGTGCTGCTCGAGGGCGTGCCCGGGACGGCCAAGACCCTCCTCGTGCGCGCCCTCGCCGCCTCGCTGCGGCTGGGGACGGCGCGGGTGCAGTTCACGCCCGACCTCATGCCGGGCGACGTGACGGGCTCCCTCGTCTACGACGCCGGGCAGTCCGACCTCGTCTTCCGCGAGGGCCCGGTCTTCACCAACCTCCTCCTCGCCGACGAGATCAACCGGACGCCGCCGAAGACGCAGGCGTCGCTGCTCGAGGCCATGGAGGAGCGGCAGGTCACCGTCGACGGGCGCCCCCGGCCGCTGCCGGCGCCCTTCGTCGTCGCCGCGACGCAGAACCCCGTCGAGCAGGAGGGCACCTACCCCCTGCCCGAGGCGCAGCTCGACCGCTTCCTCCTCAAGCTGCGCCTGCCGCTGCCGCCGCGCGAGGCCGAGCTCGAGGTGCTGTCCCGGCACGCCGCCGGCTTCGACCCGCGCGACCTCGACGCCGCCGGGCTGCGTCCCGTCGCCGGCCCCGAGCACCTCGAGGCCGCCCGTCGCGCCGTCACCGGGGTGCGGGTCGCGCCAGAGGTCCTCGGCTACGTCGTCGACGTCGTCCGCGCCACGCGCGAGGCCCCGTCGCTGTCCCTCGGCGTCTCGCCCCGCGGGGCCACGATGCTGCTCGCGGCCGCCCGCGCGTGGGCCTGGCTGACCGGCCGCGACTACGTCACGCCGGACGACGTCAAGGCCCTCGTGCCCGCCACGCTCGGGCACCGCGTCCAGCTGCGCCCGGAGGCCGAGCTCGAGGGCGTCACCGTCGAGGCCGTGCTGGCGAGCGTGCTCGCCGGCGTCCCGGTCCCGCGCTGAGCGCGCCGGCCCCCGCCGCCCCGGTCTCCCCCGTGCCCGCCTGGTTCCCCCGCGTCGCCCCCACCGGGCGCCTCGTCGCGCTCGTCGCGCTGGGCGCCGTCCCCGTCGCGCTCGTGCCCGGCCCCTGGCCCGCCGTGGCCTGGGCGGTGCTCGTCGTCGTCCTCGCCGCGGTGGACGTGGCGCTGGCCGCCGACCCGCGGCGGCTCGGCCTCGAGCGGACGGTGCCGGCGGGCGTCCGGCTCGGCGAGGCGGTGACGAGCGAGCTCGTCGTCACCAACCCGGGGCCGCGACGGCTGCGGGGGCTCGTGCGCGACGCCTGGTCGCCGTCCGCGGGCGCCGGGGTCGACCGGCACGCGGTCGACGTGCCCGCGGGCGAGCGTCGCCGCGTCGCCACCCCGCTGCGGCCGACCCGCCGCGGGGACCGCGCGGCGGACCTCGTCACCGTGCGGTCGCGCGGCCCGCTGGGCCTGCTCGCGCGGCAGCGCTCCCTGCCGGCGCCCGCGACCGTGCGGGTCCTCCCCCACTTCCGCTCGCGGCGGCACCTGCCCAGCCGCCTCGCGCGGCTGCGTGACCTCGAGGGCCGCTCGGCCGTGCAGGTGCGCGGCCAGGGCACGGAGTTCGACAGCCTGCGCGAGTACGTGCAGGGCGACGACGTCCGCTCCATCGACTGGCGTGCGACGGCGCGCCGGCAGGACCTCGTCGTGCGCACGTGGCGGCCCGAGCGCGACCGCCGCGTCCTGCTCGTCCTCGACACCTCCCGCACCGCCGCCGGCCGCGTGGGCGACGCGCCGCGCCTCGACGCCGCCATGGACGCCGCGCTGCTCCTCGCCGCGCTCGCGTCCCGGGCGGGCGACCGGGTCGACCTCGTGGCGCTGGACCGCCGCGTCCGGGCGCGGGTCGAGCGGGCCGACCGGGCGGCGCTCCTGCCGGCGCTGGTGCAGGCGATGGCGCCGCTCGAGGCGCGCCTCGTCGAGGCGGACTGGTCGCTCGCCGCCCGCACGGTCCGGACGGCGCTGACCCGCCGCGCGCTCGTCGTGCTCCTGACGCCGCTCGAGCCGGCCGCCGTCGAGGAGGGCCTCCTGCCGGTGCTCGGGTCGCTGTCCTCGCGGCACCAGGTGCTCGTCGCCGCGGTCACCGACCCCCGCCTCGAGGAGATGCGGGCGGCCCGGGGGGACGTCGCCGAGGTCTACGACGCGGCGGCCGCCGAGCGGACCGTCCTCGAGACCGACCGGCTCGTCGAGCGTCTCGCGCGCGACGGCGTCCACGTCGTCCGCGGCACGCCCGAGGAGCTGCCGCCCCGGCTGGCCGACGCCTACCTGGCGCTCAAGGCGGCCGGCCGGCTCTGAGGGCGGGCGCCGGCGCGGGAGCCCGTGCGCCCGGGGCGCGGTGCAGCGCGTCCGCAGCGCACGGGCTCCGTCGCCGGGTGCCTCAGGGCGCCTCGGCGGCGTCGACGAGGTCGGCCCGCTGGTCCTCGGGTCGCGTCCCGCGCAGGCGCTGGACGGCGCGCATGCCGTGGTAGATCACGAGGGCGGCCGCCGAGCCCAGCGCGATGCCGCCGAAGGTCAGCCCCCCGGGGCTCCACTGGTAGTCGGCGATGCCGATGACCAGCGCGGTGCCCGCGGTCATGAGGTTGACCGGGTCGGCGAAGTCGACGCGGCGCTGGACCCAGATCCGGGCCCCGAGGACGCCGATGAGGCCGTAGAGCACCGTCGCCGCGCCGCCGAGGACGCCCGCCGGGACGGTGGCGATGAGGGCGCCGACCTTGGGCGACAGGCTCAGCACGAGCGCGACGACGCCGGCGACGAGGTAGGCCGCGGTCGAGTAGACGCGGGTGGCGGCCATGACGCCGATGTTCTCGGCGTACGTCGTCGTGCCCGAGCCGCCGCCGAGGCCGGCGAGCGTCGTGGCCGCGCCGTCCGCGATGAGCGCCCGGCCGGTGAGGCGGTCGACGTCGGTGCCGGTCATCGCCCCGACCGACGTGACGTGGCCGACGTTCTCGGCGACGAGCACGAGGACCACGGGCAGGAAGAGGCCGAGGACGGACAGGTCCAGCTGCGGCGTCGTGAACGGGGGCAGGCCCACCCAGCCGGCGTCGCGCACGGGCTGCAGGTCCACCTCGCCGAGGACGGCCGCGACGGCGTACCCGACGACGACGCCGACGAGCACCCCGAGGCGGCCGAGCAGCCCGGTGAAGAGCACCGTGGCGAGGAGGATCGCGACGATCGTCACGACCGCCGTCACGGGGCCGAGCTGCACGTTGCCGTACGCCGCCGGTGCGAGGTTGAGGCCGATGAGCGCGACGATCGTGCCCGTCACCGGCGGGGGCATGACGCGCGCCACCCACCCCGGCCCGGCGACGTGGACGACGACGCCCACGAGGGCGAGGGCGACGCCCGTGACGGCGACGCCGCCGAGCGCCGTCGCGAGCCCGCCCTGCTGCGTGGCCGCGGCGATGGGCGCGATGAAGGCGAAGGACGAGCCGAGGTAGCTGGGCAGCCGGCCGGCGGTGACGACGAGGAAGAGCAGGGTGCCGACGGCGGAGAAGAAGAGCGTCGTGGCCGGGGGCAGGCCCGTGATGAGGGGCACGAGGAAGGTCGCCCCGAACATCGCGACGACGTGCTGCGCGCCGACGGCGACCGTGCGCGGCCACGTCAGCCGCTCGGAGGGGCCGACCACCTCGCCCGGGCCGGGGCTGCGCCCGTCCCCGTGCAGGGTCCAGCCGGGGCCGCGGAGGGTCCGTCGGGGCCGTCCGGTCTCAGGTCGTGGCGCGCTCACGTCGGGCGAGCGTAGGGGTGCCGCCCCCCGTCCGGTGACGGTCCGGCGGGACCCGGGCGCCGCCGCCCGCGTCAGCCCCGCGCGGGGGCCAGGTCGCCCGTGTCCGCGGCGCGGAGGTCACCGGTCTCGCCGGCCCGGACGGCCCGGCCGCCGAGGACGTGGACGTAGACGCAGAAGGCGACGAGCACGGCCAGGCCCACGCCGACGCGCACGGGCGTGGGCCAGGGGGCCGGGGTGACGAAGCCCTCGACGACGCCCGAGACCGCCAGCACGAAGACCAGCCCGAGGGCGACCGTGAACAGCGCCCGGCCCTCCGCGGCGAGGGAGTCGGCCCGCGTCCGGCCGCCCGGCGCCACCCAGGCCCAGAAGATCCGCAGGCCCGCGGCCCCGGCGACGAAGACGGCGGTCAGCTCCATGAAGCCGTGCGGGAGGATGAACGCGAAGAAGACGTCGCCGCGGTCGAAGGCGAAGAGCATCCCCGCCGCCTGCCCGACGCCCACGGCGTTCGTGAAGAGCACGTAGAGCACGGGGAGCCCGGCGATGCCGAGGGCGACGCAGAGCGCCGCGATGCGGGCGTTGTTGGTCCACACCTGGCCCGCGAAGCTCGCCGCCGTGTTCTGCGAGTAGTAGTCGACGAAGTCCCGCTCGACGTACTGCCGCAGGTCCTCCTCGCTGCCGAGGGCCGCGAGCACCGCCGGGTCGGTGGCCACCCACGCCGCCACGGCGGCGGCCACCGCGACGAAGACCGCCGCGACGGCCACGACGAGCCACCGGATCCGGAAGACCGCGGCCGGGAAGGACACGAGCGCGAAGCGGGCGAGCTCGCGCCAGGCGGGCTCGCGGGCGCCCCCGATGCGGGTCCGGGCCCGGGCGGCGAGGCGGGAGAGCCGGGAGGCGAGCACGGGGTCGCCGCCGGAGGCCTGCACCTGCGAGAGGTGCGTGACGACGCGCTGGTAGAGGCGGACCAGCTCGTCGGAGGAGTCGCCGTCGAGCCGACGGCGCCCCACGAGCTCCTCGAGCCGCTGCCACGTCGGCTCGTGCACCTCGACGAAGGCGTCGACGTCCATGGCCCTGCCCTCCTCGTCCCCCGCCGTCCCCCGCCGGGCGACGGCGGGCACCGGCCACGCTACCGAGCGGCGTCGCGCCGCTCGCCGCTGCACACGGCCGAGACGCACTCCTCGCCGCAGAGCCCCACGGACGGCGGCGCCGGGTCGGGCCGCAGGGGGGCCGACGGGGCGGCGGGGGCCGCGGCGGCCCGCCCGGGTCGACCGGGGCCCTCGGCGAGCAGCGTGAGGCGTGCCGGGGCGGGAGCGGGCGCCCGGCGGGCGACCGGGCGGCGGCGCAGCGGGCGGAGGACGGTCGGACGACCACCCTCCGGCCACAGGCGGTCGAACAGGCGCAGCAGCCACCGCGGGGCCGTGAGGACGCCGCCGAGCCGGGTCACGCGCACGAGCGCGGCCAGCCCGAGGCCGGCCCCCACCCCGACGGCGACGACGAGGACCGCCGCGACGTAGGGGTTGTCCGGCACGAGCTCGGGCGCCACGACGTCGAGGCGCCGGAAGACCAGCAGGGACAGCGGGTAGTGGACGAGGTACACCGCCAGGGTGTTGCGCCCGACGTGCGCCCACACCGCGGCGCCCCGCAGCTCGGCCAGCAGGCGGCCGACGGCCAGGAGCGCGGCGATGCCGGTCAGCGCGACGGTCACCCGCACCAGCGCCCCCGGCAGCGGGTCGAGGACGCCGTACCAGCGCAGGACCCCGAGCGGCACGAAGAGGGCGACGGCGCCCCAGCAGGCCCGCAGGCTCGCGCGGGCGCCGACGCGCAGCACGAGCGGCGCGAGGACCACGCCCAGGAGCACGTACGGGGCCTGCACGACGTAGAAGCGCTCGAGGGGCCCCAGCGGCAGCGCGGGCAGCAGGCCGCTGAGCATGACGCCCGCGACGAGCAGCATGAGCCACAGGCGGCGCGCCAGGAGCCGGACGACGAGCGTCATCCAGAGGACGCCGGCGAGGAACCAGAGGTTGTGGTCGGGGAAGGCGAACCACGTGGCGACGTAGCCGAGCAGCTCCAGCGGCGACTGCCACGGGTCGCGCTCCAGCACGACGTCGACGAGGCGCTCGACGACGAGCCACACGACGAGCAGCCACGCGAAGAGGAGCACGCGGTCGCGGACGACGCGGCGCCAGGGCCGGTCGCGGTAGCCCGCGAGGAGGAGGCCGGCGACGAAGAAGAGCGCCGGCACCCGGAAGGCCTGGACGACCTGCAGCGCCGGCTCGAGGAGGGCGGCGCGCTCGCCGCGCATGGAGACGAAGTCGACGACGTGCGCCGCCACCACGAGGAGCACGGCGACGCCGCGGGCCACATCCAGCCACTGCTGGCGCTCGCGCGGCGGCGCGGCGACGGACGACGGCACGTGGACGGACCCCCCGGTCAGGACGGCAGGTCCCGGGGCGAGGCGCGCAGGACCAGCGGCTCCTGGCTCGGCCGCGCCCGCACCCTCGCAGGTGGGCCCGGCCGTGCCGCGCAGGGCCCCCGGCGTGTCGTGCCGACGACACGCCGGTGACGGGACGGGGCCGCGCGGGCGACGCGGGGGCGTCGACGGGCCGGGCACCGCACCCACCTGCGAGCATGCGGCCGTGAGCTCCCCGACGGCCGCCGCCCGCCGCGAGGACGAGGCGCTGGAGGCGCTGCTGGGGACGGGCGTCGTCACGGGCGACGCGGTCGTCCTCGAGCTGCCCCGCGCGTCGCCGGCCCTGCGCGTGCTGTCCGCCGTCCTCGACGCGCTCGTCGTCGTCGTGGTGGGCGTCGTCGTCGCGGTCGTCGCGCTGCCGCGGCTGTCGTCGTCGGGCGACACCTCGCTCGTCGCGGCCGTGGGGACGGCGCTCGGCGTCCTCGTGGTCGTCGGCCTGCCGACGGCCGTGGAGACGCTGACCCGCGGCCGCTCGCTCGGGCGGCTCGTCGTCGGCACACGGGTGGTGCGCGACGACGGCGGCCCCGTCCGCCTGCGGCACGCCCTCGTCCGGGCGCTCACCGGCGTCGTCGAGCTGTGGGGGCTGGCCGGCGGGCCCGCGCTCATCAGCGCGCTCGCCTCCCCGCGGTCCAAACGCCTCGGCGACCTGCTGGCCGGCACCGTGGTCGTCCGCGAGCGGGCGGCGCGCCAGGACGTCGCGCCGGTGACGATGCCGCCGGGCCTCGCCGGGTGGGCCGGCTCCGCCGACGTCGCCGCCCTCCCGCCCGCGCTCGCCCTCGCCTGCCGCCAGCTGCTCGCGCGGCGGCAGACGCTCCACCCGGCGTCCCGCGCGCGGCTCGGCGGGCAGCTGCGGGGGGACGTCGTCGGCCGCGTCTTCCCGCCGCCCCCGGCCGGCGCGACCGACGAGGACGTCCTCGCCGCGGTGCTGGCCGAGCGGCGCCGGCGGGACACCGACCGGCTGCGCCGGCAGGAGGACGCCCGCCGTCGCGACGTCGACCTCCTGCAGCGCCTGCCCTTCGGTCGCTGACCCCCGGCCCTTCCCGGCCCGCCCCGACTCCTCCTGCCCCCGGCGCCGTGACGGGCCGCCGGAGACCGACGCGCCGAGGGGCGCCCGCGACGACGTCGGTCGTCGCGGGCGCCCCTCGGGGACGTCGGGCCCGCGGTCAGTAGCGGTAGGCCTCGGGCTTGTACGGCCCCTCGACCGGGACGCCGAGGTAGCCGGCCTGGTCGGCGGACAGCTCGGTGAGCCGGACGCCGAGGGCGTCGAGGTGGAGGCGCGCGACCTTCTCGTCGAGGTGCTTCGGCAGCACGTGGACGCCGACCGGGTAGGCGTCGACGTTCTGCGCCAGCTCCACCTGCGCGATGACCTGGTTGGAGAAGGAGCAGCTCATGACGAAGGACGGGTGGCCCGTCGCGTTGCCGAGGTTCATGAGCCGGCCCTCGGAGAGCACGATGATGCTGTGCTCGCCGCGGCCCTCGGGGCCGTCGGTGGCCGGGTACACCCACTCGTGCACCTGCGGCTTGATCTCGACGCGGCGGACGCCGGGCCACGACTGGAGGCCCGCCATGTCGATCTCGTTGTCGAAGTGGCCGATGTTCGCGACGACGGCCTTGTCCTTGAGGCGCGACATCTGGTCGGCGGTGACGACGTCGCGGCAGCCCGTCGTCGTGACGACGACGTCCGCCTGGTCGATGACGTCCTCGAGCGTGACGACCTGGTAGCCCTCCATCGCGGCCTGCAGCGCGCAGATGGGGTCGACCTCGGTGACGACGACGCGGGCGCCCTGCCCGCGCAGCGACTCGGCGCAGCCCTTGCCGACGTCGCCGTAGCCGCAGACCACCGCGACCTTGCCGCCGAGGAGGACGTCGACCGCGCGGTTGAGGCCGTCGACGAGCGAGTGGCGGCAGCCGTAGGTGTTGTCGAACTTCGACTTCGTCACGGCGTCGTTGACGTTGACCGCCGGCACGAGCAGCCGCCCGGTGCGGTGCATCTCGACGAGGCGGTGGACGCCCGTCGTGGTCTCCTCGGTGACGCCGACGAGCTCGGCGGCCAGCCGCGTGAAGCGCTGCGCGTCCTGCTCGAGGCTGCGGCGCAGGGTGGCCAGGACGACGGCGTGCTCGGCGTTCTCCGCCGCCTCGTCGCCGGGGACCTCGCCGGCCTTCTCGACCTCGACGCCCTGGTGGACGAGGAGGGTCGCGTCGCCGCCGTCGTCGAGGATCGCCGTGGGGCCGGCGTGGCCGGTGCCCGACCAGTCGAGCGCGCGCTCGGTGCACCACCAGTACTCGGCGAGCGTCTCGCCCTTCCAGGCGAACACCGGGACGCCGTCGGGGGCCTCGGGGGTGCCGCTGCCGACGACGATCGCCGCGGCGGCCTCGTCCTGCGTGGAGAAGATGTTGCAGCTGGCCCAGCGGACCTCCGCGCCGAGCGCGGTGAGGGTCTCGATGAGGACGGCGGTCTGCACCGTCATGTGCAACGAGCCGGTGATGCGGGTGCCCGCGAGCGGCTGGGACCCGCCCATCTCGGCGCGCAGGGCCATGAGCCCCGGCATCTCGTGCTCGGCGAGACGGATCTGGTGGCGGCCGGCCTCGGCGAGGGCGCGGTCGGCGACGAGGTGCTCGAGGCCGCCGACGACCTCGGCGACGGGCAGGTCCGCCGGGGCGGTCGAGCCGGTCGGCGCGGCGGCGTCGTCGGTGGGGGCGGGGACGGTGAGGGTCACGGGGAGTCCTTCGCGGTGCGGCGGTCAGGTCTCCCGGCGCAGCCCCTCTGGGCCTGCGGCATCACCGACGCCGGGCTCCGCCCGACCCTACCGCCGCCCCGTCGCGGGGCCCGTGCCGAGGCCCGCGTGAGCCCCGACGGCGGGGCCTCGCCGCGGCCTCAGAGGGCGCGGCTGACGACCGCCGCGACGCCCGCCCAGCAGGCGACGCCGGCGGCCAGCGCGCCCGACCAGCCCGCGAGGGCCTGCAGCGGCGTGCCGCGCGTCGTGTCGAGCGGCGTCGCGGGGACCTCCTGCAGCGGCGCGGGGGCGTCCTGCACCGGGGCGACGAGGTCGGCGACGGGGACGTCGACGACCTCGGACGGCGCGGCCGCGCGCGGCGCCGGGACGGGCAGCACCGTCGCGTCGTCGTGCGTCGGGCGCACCTGCGACGGGGGCGCCGTCACCGGGGAGGCGGCGACGGCGGTGCCGGCGGCGCCGTCGGTGCGGGCGGGGGTCGAGGAGGGCTCGAGGAGCTCCGGCGTGGCCATGCCTGCGTCGTCGGCAGCCGGCGGAGGGCCCTGGAGGGCCGTCATCCGACCGGCGCAGCACCCCCCCCGTCCGGCCCAGGCCGCGTCCGGTGCGTCCGGTTCCGCCCCGGCCGGGTCGCCGGCGGGGCTCGCCGGGGGTCGTCGGCCGCGGGCGTGCGGCCGCGGGCGTGCGGCCGCGGGCGTGCGGCCGCGGGCGTGCGGCCAGGGGCGTGCGGCCAGGAGCGTGCGGGCGTCAGCCCAGCGCGTCCCGCAGCTCGGCGACGTGCGGCGACGTCGCGGGGTCGAGCCCGGTGCCCAGCGCCAGGTAGGTGGCGGCGAGGTCGGTGCGGGCGACCAGCCGGGCGAAGCGCGCCAGCGGGCCGCCCTCGTCGACGACGACGTCGCTCGTGCGGACGCCGGAGCGCTCGGCCAGGCGCAGCACGGCCGAGCCCGGCCCCGTGACCTCCTCGCGGAGGAGGACGAGCCGCAGCCGGCTGCGCGACGGGCCGTCGAGGAAGGGGTCCTCGAAGAGCTCGTCCTCGGCGGCCGCGGCGAAGGGGCCGCCGAACGTGGCCACGACGTCGCCGGCGTCGTCCGGCAGCCGACCGTGGACGGCGGGCAGGCGGGCCGTCCGCGCCAGCACCGACGCGGCCCGGCGGGCCGCGACGCCGGCGAGGTCGCCGTCGCCGAGGAGGACGGGCACGTCCGTGGCGAGGTCGAGCGCGAGCGTCTTCGCCGGGTTGACGAAGGTGTCGGACGACGGCCGGCAGGCGTCGGCCTCGACGTCGAGGGCGTCGGCGACCTCCTCGAGCGCCGCGACCGTGCCGCGCCCGTCCGTGCCGCCCAGCGGCGGGAGGACGCCGAGGCGCTCCCCCGCCCACAGCGCGGGCGTCAGGAGGGACCACAGGGCGGTCCGCGAGGTCGGCGCGGACGTCGCCTCGCGGCCGGGCTCGGGCAGCGGCACGTGGACGCCGCGGCCGTGGGCGCACGCGACGGCCAGCGGCGAGTCGGCGGCCCCCACGGTGAGCAGGCGCGCGCCGCGGCGGCCGGCCTCGGCGGCCAGGGCGACGGTGGACTCCGCGCGGCCGGACAGCGACACGGCGACGACGAGGTCGAGCGCGCCGACCCACGCGGGCAGCACCGCGCCCGTGCGGGCGACGACGGGGACGGCGGCGCGCTGGCCGGCGAGCGCCTCGAGGACGCCGGCGACGACCGCCGAGCCGCCCCGGGCCGCGACGACGACGGCGCGCGGCCGGTCCGCGGGGTCCCAGCGGGCGGCGGGCGACTCCTCGACGAGCTCGAGCGCCCGCCGCACCTGGGCCCCCGCGCCCGCGAGCGCCCGGAGCACGGCGGACGGGTCCGCCGCGGCGAGCCGGCCCTCGTCGTCGAGGAGGGCCTCGTCGAGCTCAGGCACCGGACCGCGGCGCGCCGTCGGCGTCGCCGTCCGCCGTCGAGCCACCGGCCGGCGGCTGCGGGACGCCCTCGTCGACGAGGAGGACGGGGATGCCGTCGACCACCGGGTAGAGCAGCGGCGGGTCGGCCTCGACGGCCAGCAGCCCCACGAGGTGGCCGTCCGCGTCGCGACGGTCCTCCAGCCGGCTGCCCGTGGCCGGGCAGCGCAGCACCTCGCGCAGCCAGCGCGGCGGCTCGGCCGCCGCGGGCGCCGTCCCGCCCGGCCCGGCGCTCACGCGTCGGCCCGCACGAGCGCGAGGACCTCGTCGCGGACCGCGGCCAGCGTGGCGGCGTCCACGGCCTCGACGTTGAGGCGCAGCAGCGGCTCGGTGTTGCTGGCGCGCAGGTTGAACCACCACGCGCGGCCGCCCGGGCCCGCCCCGGGCGCGGGGCCGTCCGCCTCGTCGCCGTCGCCCACGGGCGCGGTGACGGTCATGCCGTCGAGCTCGTCGAAGCCGGCGCCGCGGGCGGCGAAGACCTGGCGGACGCGCTCGACGGCGGCGGGGACGTCGTGGACGGTCGAGTTGATCTCGCCGCTGGCCGCGTACGGCGCGTAGTCGGCGACGAGCTCCGACAGCGGCTGGTCGGTGGCCCCGAGGGCGGCGAGGACGTGCATGGCCGCGAGCATGCCCGTGTCGGCGCCCCAGAAGGCCGCGAAGTAGTAGTGCGCCGAGTGCTCGCCGCCGAAGACGGCGCCCGTCGTCGCCATCTGCTCCTTGATGAAGGAGTGCCCGACGCGGGTGCGGACGGCCGTGGCGCCCGCACCGGTCACGAGCTCGGGGACGACCTGGGAGGTGATGAGGTTGTGGATCACCGTGACCGGGGCGTCGGGGTCGGCGGCGCGCTCGCGCGCGATCTCCCGCAGGGCCACGAGGGCCGTGACGGCGGAGGGGCTGACGGCCTCCCCGCGCTCGTCGACGACGAAGCACCGGTCGGCGTCGCCGTCGAAGGCGAGGCCGATGTCGGCGCCCTGCTCGACGACGGCGCGCTGGAGGTCCACGAGGTTGGCCGGCTCGAGCGGGTTGGCCTCGTGGTTGGGGAAGGTGCCGTCGAGCTCGAAGTAGAGCGGGCGGACGTCGAGGGGCAGCGCGGGCAGCCCGGCCGCCTCCTCGAGGACGGCGGGGACGGTGAGGCCGGCCATGCCGTTGCCGGCGTCGACGACGACGCGCAGGGGGCGGGACCCGGACAGGTCGACGAGGCCGCGCAGGTGCTCGCCGTAGCCGCGCAGGACGTCCTCGTCGGTGCGGGCGCCGCGGTCGTCGACGACACCGACGCCGTCGCCGGCGAGGGAGGCCGCGGCGTGGTCGCGGACGGCGGCGAGGCCGGTCTCCAGGCTCACCGGGCGGGCGCCGGCGCGGCACAGCTTGATGCCGTTGTACTGCGCGGGGTTGTGGCTCGCGGTGAACATCGCGCCGGGCGCGTCCATGACGCCGCTCGCGTAGTAGAGGCCGTCCGTCGAGCAGAGGCCGACGACGACGACGTCGACGCCGCGGTCCTGGGCGCCGGCGGCGAAGGCCTCGACGAGGCCGGGCGAGCTGGGGCGCATGTCGTGCCCGACGACGAGGCGGCGGGCGGCGCCGGCCCCCGTGCCGGTGTCGGGCGAGCCGCCCGCGGGGTGACCGGCCTCGAGGACGAGGACGTCGGCCACGGCGGCCCCGAGGGCGCGCGCCGTGCGCTCGTCCCACTGGTCGGGGACGACGCCGCGCACGTCGTACGCCTTGACGATGGCGCTGAGGTCCGGGGCGGTGCTCGCAGTGGTCACGGGGCCGGAGGCTACCGGCGCCCCCCGACCGCGGGGGGCGGTGCTGGGCCGGTCGGCGGACGCCGGCCGGGGTGGTGGAGGGGTGGCGCGGGTGGCGCGGGTGGCGCGCGCCGGGCCGGACGGCTCAGGCGGGGCGGCGGGTGCGGGCGAGGACGTCGGTGATGTCGAGCGCGCGGCCGTCGGCCTCCCAGGCGCGGTGCTCGCAGCGGCCGCAGGAGGTGAACACCGTGGCGGTGCCGTCGGTGAGGGTCATGGCGAGGCGCGTGACGCGGTCGGCGCCGCAGGAGACGCAGCCGGGCACGAGGGCGGCGTCGACCCCGCCGGCCCGGACGAGCGAGCCGAGCGGCGTGTCGACGGCGGCACGGCGGCGCTGGGCGGGGACGCGGGGAGCGGTGCGGGTGCTGGTCACGGCGGGACCTCCGACGGGGGGGCGGCGCGGCCGGCGGGCGGCTGCGGCGGACACCCCTCTCTTCGGCCGACAGGGTGACCGGACTTGAGCCCGATGACCCGATCGGGTGACGCGAGGTTTCGGGAGGGTCGGAAGGCCTCAGGGGCGGACGACCCGGTCGTGCGGGGCGAGCCGGGCGGGACGGGCAGCCGCGGCGGAGGCGTGGACGGCCCGACGAGGTCGCACGTCGGGGGCGTCGGGCGCCGTCACGCCGGGGGGCTCGTGGCCCCGGGGTCAGCGGGTGGGGTGGCCGCCCGCGTCGCGGAGGACGCGGAGGTGGCCCCGGCGGGCGGTCTCCTGCGCGGGCTCCTCGGCGCGGGGCGACGTCGCCGGGGCGCCGGGGCGGGCCGCGGGGGCGGCTCCGGCGCGGGGGCGGGCGGCGTCGCGGACGGCGTCCGCGAGGGCGAGGAGGTCGTCGTCGCTGCGCCGCTCGGCGGGGACGTCCGGGGCGAGCCGGACGACCTCCCAGCCGCGGGGGGCCGTGAGCCGCTGCGAGTGGCGGGCGCAGAGGTCGTACGTGTGCGGCTCGGCGGACGCCGACAGGGGGCCGAGGACGGCCGTGGAGTCGGCGTAGACGTAGGTGAGCGTGGCCACCGCGGGCTCGGGGCAGGCGCTGCGACAGCAGCGGCGCGCGGCGGGTCGGGGGCTCACGGTCGACGACGCTACCCGCCGCGACGGGCAGCCCCGGGACGCCCGGCCGACGGGCGCGCCGACACCGTCGGGCGGCCGGGCGCGGACGGCCGCTGCGTAGGCTCCGGGCGTGCCCGACGCCTCCTCCCCCGGCCGCCGCCGGCGCCGGCGGGACCGCCGCGGCCGCGGCCCGCGCGGCCCCCTGCTGCCCGCGACGCTGCCCGCGGCGCGCACGCGGGGCGAGCGCTTCGACGACCTCGTCCTCGACGCCGTCGAGGACGTCGAGGGGGTGCTCGGCGAGCCGCTGGACCGCATCGAGTTCGCCGTCGAGGACGTGCCCCCGGCCGACCCCTCCGAGGTGGGCGGCGAGGCCGTCCCGCTGGGCCGCTACTCCGCGGCGGACCGGTCCGCGCCCGCCCGGGTCGTCGTCTACCGCCGGCCGGTGGAGACCCGCGCGGCGGACGTCGGCGAGCTCGGCGACCTCGTGCACCAGGTGGTCGTCGAGCAGGTCGCGCACGCGCTGGGCACGGAGCCGGAGCGGCTCGACCCGCGCTACGGCGAGGACTGACGCCGGGGCGACCTCCGCCCTGACCCTCGACCCGAGGTCGAGGGTCAGGCCGTGCGGCTCAGGGCCAGCGCCCCGGCGGGGCCACGAGCACCGGGGTGCTCCCCGCGGCGGCCGGCGGCGCGGACGGCGCCACGACCGCGACCGACTCCGGCACCGCGGCGGCCGTGAGCACGAGCGCCGCGACGACGTCCGCGGCACCCCCGTCCGCGCCGGTGACGCCCGTGACGACGAGGCCGGCCGCGCCCGGCGCGAGCGCGCCCGGGTCCACGGCCGCGGTCGTCCCGCCGAGGAGCTCGACGGGGACGGCCTCGCCGACGGTGCCGTCGGCGGCCACGGGGGCCAGGTCGACGGTGGTGGCCACGTCGCCGGTGGCGGTGAGGGCGAGCGAGGACGTGAGGCCCGCGCCGGCGTCGGGCAGGACGACCGCGGTGCCCGCCGCGAGCGGCGACGCCGACGGGGCGACCGCGAGGTCGGCCACGGCCGGGGCGCCGCCGGGCGCCCGCTCGACGACGACGGAGGCGAGCACGGGCACGTCCGCGTCGACGACGACGGCCGACGTCCCGACGGGCAGGCCGCCGAGGGGCACGTCGACGACGCTCCCGGCGGGGACGGTGGTCGCGGAGGACAGCAGCGCGGCGGCCTCGGCCTGGTCGGGGGCGGCGACGACGTCCCACGAGACGTCGGCGGCCTCGGCGCCCGGCACGCCGAGGCGCAGGACGGCCGTGCTCCCGGCCACGGTCGGCACCCCGGGCACGACGGCGGACGTGGCGGGCGACGCGCCCGGCGTCACCTCCTCGACGCCGCGGGCGACGACCCCGGACAGCCGGTCGACGGACAGCGACGGCGCCACGGCCCCGCCCGTGCTCGTGACGTGCACCGCGAGCCCCTCGACGTCCGGCACGAGCGCGTCGAGCAGGAGGTCGACCCGGGCGCCGGGGGGAACGACGACGCCGCGGCCGGCCGGGGGCTGCACGAGCCCCTCGGGGGTCAGCACCTCGAGGGAGGCCTCCGCGGTCGTCTCCCCCGGGTTGACGAGGGTGAGCCGGGTGCTCGTCCCCGCCGCCGTCGCGCCGCCCACGAGCCACGCGTCGGAGCTGGGCGCCGCGCACGAGGAGGCCGCGAGCCCGCGGAGGTCGCCGTCGGGGGTCGACGTCGTCGCGAGCGCGCCGAGCGCCGGCACGGCCGTCGTGGCCCCGGTGACGCGCACGGAGGCGGCGCCGCCCGAGCCCGCCGCCCCGCCGAGGACGGCGGCCCCGTCGACCGGCTCCGCCGCGGCGTCCGCCGCGGGCTCGGCGCCGCCCGCCGTGGAGGTCGAGGTCGCCGGCGCCCCGACGAGCTCCAGCGGCGTGCCGGCGCCGGTGGCCAGCGCGCGCAGCCGTGTGTCGGGCGGCGTGACCACGGTGGCGAAGTCGCCGTCCGTGCCCTCGTCGGGCGCGGCGACGGGTCCGCCGCCGCAGCCGCGCGAGGTCGTCACGGGTCCCGCGTCGACCTCGACCGCCCCGCCGGCGGTCGGTGCGGTGCCCGCGACGCCGGCGCTCCCGGCGGTCGCCGCGGCCGCCGCGGTGCCGGCCACGAGGACGAGGCCCACGACGGCGGCGACGACGCGGGGCGTCACGCGCCCCTCGCGGTCGGGCCGGTCCGGCCGACGGCCGGCCGGGACGGGGCTGCTGCCCGTCGGCGCCGCCGGCACCCAGCCGCTCCCGCTGCCCGTCACCGGTCGCTCCTCCCGCTCGTCGTCGCCCTGCCCGTGGTCCCCGGCACCGCCGCCCCGCGGCGGGCCCTCCGTCGGCCCGCCCGTCCGGCCGGCGCTCACGCCGTCCTCCGCCCGGGCAGCGGCACGGCGAGGAGGACGGCGAGGAGCAGGCCCGCCCCCGCGACCCACGGCCAGGGGCCGGAGGCCGAGGTCCACCCGCCGTCGTGCCGGACGGCGAGGTCGCCGCCCGCGGCCGGCAGTGCGAAGGCCTGGGCCCACGTCCCGCTGCGCGTGGGCTCGAGCGGGACGCCGTCGAGCGTCGCGGTCCAGCCGGTGTCGGCCTGCTCGGCGAGCACGACCCGTCGGCCCTCCTCGCCGGCCCCGACGGGCGCGGAACCGGTCAGCGCGGCGGCGTCGACGACACCGGCGACGTCGCCGTCCGGGCCGACGACGCGCAGCGCGCCGAGGTCGCCGCCCGCGGCCGCGTCGCCCGCCGGGGTGACGCGCCAGAGCACCGTCCCGTCGACCTCGGCGGCCCGCTCGAGCCCGGCCACGGCGTCCACGGCGGTGGCCGCGTCCGTGCCCGACGCCGTGCCGCCGCCCTCGGGGGGCAGCACGACGACGAAGCCCGCGCCGAGCCCGGCGAGGCGTGCCCGGGCGGCGGGGTCGCCGCCGACGAGGGCCGCGGCCGCGGCCGCCACGGGGGCGGCGGCCTCGTCCGACGGCTGGTCCCCGGGCTCGACGGCCGCGGCCGCGGCCAGCGACCGCAGCGTCGTGAGGTCGACGTCGCCGCGGGCGAGCACGGCCCCGAGGACGGGCGGGGCGCCGGCCTCCGCGGCGTCCTCCGCGGCCTCGGCCGCGGGCACCTCGGCGGAGGGGGCGTCCCCGGTCGTCGCCGCGGCGGTCTGCGGGGCGGGACGGAGGACGAGGGTGCGCAGCGCCTGCGCCGTCGTCGCGCTGCCCCGCGCGACCTCCGGCAGCTGCGGCCCCTCGCCGCGGACCACGAGACCGGCGGCGGCGGCCGCGGCCTGGTCGGTCCCGGCGGCGGCCGCGGTGGCGGCGCCGCTCGTCAGGGCCGCGAGGACGGCGACGAGGGCGGTGGCCGTGTGCCGGAGGCGGACCGCCGCCCGGCCGTCCGGCGCGGGCACCCGGGGCCCGGTGGCGCCGACGGGGCCGGCGAGCAGCGGGACGGCCGCGACGAGCAGGCCCAGCAGCACGAGGCTCGTCCCCGGCCCGCCCCACGCCGTCGCCACCGCCGGGACCTCGCCGGCCCCGACGACGCCCACGGCGGTGCGGACGGCGACGAGCGCGAGGAGCAGGCCGACGACGACGAGGGCCCAGCCGACGACGGCGCGGGGCCGCAGCAGCACCGCGGCCAGGGCGAGCGCGGCGACGACGCCCGCGGTCAGCAGCGGCAGGCTCACGAGCAGCCAGGCGGGCAGCGTGCCGTCGGCGGGCAGGCCGAGGCCGACGGCGGCCCAGGCCGCCGCGTCCAGCGGCTGGCCGAGCGCCTGCTGCCACGCGGGCACCTCCGCCGCGAGGACCGGGGGCACCGGGCCGCCGAGGAGGGCGGCCTGCGCCTGGCCCGGCGCGCCGTCCACGGCGCGGTCGACGAGGGCGACGGCCCAGGGCCCCGCGACGGCGACGACGGGCACGACGGCCGCCAGCAGCGGCAGGCGGCGCCGGGCGGTGACGGCGAGCACCAGGACGCCCGCGAGCGCGAGGACGCCGAGGACGGGCGCGCCGGCGGTGACGACGACGAGCGCCAGCGCCGTCGAGCCCGTCACGGCCCAGGCACGGCGGACCGAGCGGGCGCGGTAGGCGGACACGAGGCAGCGGGCGACCCACGGCAGCGCCACGTGGGCGAGCACCGGGCCCAGCCTGCCCGTGGCCACGCCCACGAGCAGCGGCGCGCCGGCGGCCCAGACGAGCGCGACCGCGAGCCGCAGCAGGCGGCCGCGGACGAGCACCCCGGCGCCCCACCAGGCGGTGAGCGCGGCCAGCGGGGCCGCGAGCACGAGCAGGGCCACGACGGCGACGCCCGGCGCCCCGCCGGTGACGGCGGCGGCCGCGGCGAGGAGGGCGAGCAGCGGGTCGGGCGCCGTCGGCGAGCCGGTGCCGACGGCGGCCCAGGAGGAGGTCGCCGCGGCCCAGAGGTCGCCCGCCGACGCGGGGGGCGGCGGGAGGGCGGGCGCCTGGACGGCCCCGCCGCCGAGGAGCCGGCGCAGCCCGAGGGCGGAGGCCAGCAGCAGGACGGCGGCGAGCACCAGGGCGGGGACCGGGTCGCGGCGGGGCGGCAGCCCGCCGGGCGCCAGCGGCAGGGCGCGGCGCGTGCCCTCGGCGGCGTCCTCGGCCTCCGCGTCGGCGCCCGCGCGGCGCAGGGACCAGCGGTCGCGGTGGTGGCGGCGGACCTCCGCGCGCGAGGCCAGCAGCGGCTCGAGCGACGAGCGGCCGCGCACCTGGGCGGCGGCCGCACGCCGGCGGGCGGCGACCACGCGGTCGGGCCGCAGCACGACCCCGACCACCCGGCCGAGCTCGGCCGGGGCGTGACCGGGGTCCTTGACGAGCACCCGCCACAGCGCACGGAGGACGCCGGCCAGCAGGACGCCGACGAGCGCGAAGGGCAGGCCGGCGCGCGAGGCGGAGACGAGCCGCGTGTAGGCCGCGGCACCGGGCGTCCCGCCGACGGCGGCCGCGGTGCGCCCGGGGCGCTCCACGACGGCCGCCGGGACCACGACGACGTCGTGGCCGGCCATCCTCAGCCTGCGGCAGAGGTCGAGGTCCGCGCCGTCGACGGGCAGCGCCGGGTCGAAGCCCCCGACCTCGTCGAGGACGTCGCGGCGCAGCAGCATCCCGGCCGTGGCGACGGCGAGGACGTCCTCGCGGTCGTCGGCCTGGCCCTGGTCCACCTCGTCGACGCCGACCCGCGTGAGGGCGGTGCCGCGGCGGCTCGTCGTGAAGCCGGCCTGCAGCAGGCGCCCGGGGACGTCGAGGTCGCGGACCTTGGGGCCGGCCGCGGCGACGCCAGGGCGCAGCTCGACGGCGTCGAGCATCCGCTCGAGGGCGTCCGGGGCGGCGACGACGTCGTCGGTGACGATCCACAGCCACGGGACGGGGACGTCGACGGGGGCGGCGGGGACGGGGGCCGCGACCCCCGGGGCCGCGACGGTGCCGCGGGTGCTGCCGGTCGGGCGCCGGCGCCCGTCGCTGCCGCGGGGGCGGCGACGCCCCGAGGGACGCGCGCCGGGCAGGACGCGGACGAGCTCGGCCGGCGTGGAGCGGCGGCGGAGGTAGGGCTCGACGCCGCGGGCCCGCAGCAGCTCGAGGGAGGCGGGACCGGCGCCCGCCGCGACGGCGACGACCGTGTCGGCCGGGCGGGTCTGGGCCGCGAGGGCGTCGAGGACCCGGCCCAGCCGCTCGGCGGCGGCGGGCGAGGGGTCGGAGGCGAGGACGAGGGCCGTCACCGTGGCGGCCGGGTGCCGCAGGGCGGCGCCGGCCTCGCGCCGGCCGGTGCCCGTCGCGGGGGCGGACGGGTCGGGTGCTGCGCCGGGCGGCGTCTCGGACGGGGGCCTCACGTGCGGCAACGGTACGGGAGCGGAGACCTCCGCCCGCCCACCGCGACGGCCCGCCGAGGGTGCGCGCTCAGCCCGCGCGCTTCTTGAGCTTGCGGCGCTCGCGCTCGGAGAGGCCGCCCCAGATGCCGAAGCGCTCGTCGTGCAGGAGCGCGTACTCGAGGCACTCGGCGCGGACGTCGCAGGAGACGCAGACCTTCTTGGCCTCGCGGGTGGAGCCGCCCTTCTCGGGGAAGAACGCCTCGGGGTCGGTCTGCGCGCACAGGGCGCGCTCCTGCCAGCCGAGGAGGCCCTCGTCGCCCTCCTCCTCGAGCCCGACGAGGCCGGCGAGCCCGTCGGTGCCGGGGCGGCGACCGGCGTCCTCGTCGGGACGGGGGGCGCGCGCCGCGGGGACGGCGGGCCGCTCCTCGAGGGCCTGCTCGTGCGGCGCCGCGGCGGGCCAGGGGCCGACGACGACGTCGAGCTCGGCGGCCCGGCGGGCCAGGAGGTCGGTGGGCCGGTGCTCGCGGACCGGGCCGGGCTCGTGGCCGCGGCCGGTGCCGAGGCGGGGATGCCGTGCGTGCGTCGTCTCCGTCACGGAGACCACCTCCTCGGTCTGGGGCGGGCCGCCGGGTGCCCTGGCCACCTCGGGGGAGCCCCGCGGCGTGACCGAATTACACGCGTGTCGTGCGAGCCCCGTCAAGCCGTGCCGGTGTAGTGGAGAAGCACTTGCGTCACGTCAGTCACATGCGTCACACGAGCGCTCGTGCGACGCAGCGTCCGCGGCGACTGCGCAGCGTGACGCCCGTGACAGGGAGGTGCCGGATCTCCTCCGGCGTGCGGACCGCGCCGCGGACCGGGCGAGGATGGGTCCATGCGCATCACCGCCCTGTCCGGCGGCGTCGGCGGGGCGCGCTTCCTGCGCGGGCTGCTCGACGCCCTCCCCCCGACCGGCGAGCCCGGGGCCACGACCGAGGTGACCGTGGTCGGCAACACCGCCGACGACGTCACACTGCGCGGGCTGCGGGTCTGCCCGGACCTCGACAGCGTCACGTACACCCTCGGCGGCGGCGCCGACGAGGCGCGCGGCTGGGGCCGCGAGGGCGAGACCTTCACGACGGCCGGCGAGCTCGCCGCGCACGACGCCGCCCTGGGCCTGCCCCCGCAGTGGTTCGCCCTCGGCGACCGCGACACGGCCACGCACGTCCTGCGGACCCGGATGCTCGCCGACGGCGTCCCCCTCGGCGAGGTGACGACGGCGCTCGCGGCGCGGTGGGGGCTCGCCGACCTCGGCGTCCGCCTGCTGCCCGCGACGGACGACCGCGCCGAGACCCACGTCCTCGTCGACGCCGCGGAGGCCCCGCTCGACGCGGCGTCCGTCCGCTCGCCGCTGGCCGCCGGGCTCGACGCCCCGCCCGGCACCCACGCGCTGCACTTCCAGGAGTGGTGGGTCCGCCACGGCGCCCGCCCGCTCCCCCGGGCCGTGGTGGTCGCCGGGGCCGCGGCGGCACGTCCCGCGCCCGGGGTCCTCGAGGCCGTCGCGACGGCCGACGTCGTCCTCCTCCCGCCGAGCAACCCGGTCGTCTCCCTCGGCGCCGTGCTCGCCGTGCCCGGGCTGCGGGACGCGCTGCGACGGACCCCCGCCCCGGTCGTCGGCGTCTCCCCGCTCGTCGGCGGCCGGCCCGTGCGCGGCCACGCCGACGCGTGCCTGCGCGCCGTCGGCGTCCCCGCGACGGCGCGCGACGTCGCCGCCCTCTACGCCGACCTCCTCGACGGCTGGCTCGTCGCCCCGGGCGACGAGCACGGGGACGGCCCGGCGCTGCCGGGCGCCGTCGTCCGCGCGGAGCCGCTGCTCATGACGACCCGCGACGACGCCGCCCGGATCGCCCGCGCCGCGCTCGACCTCGCCGCCGACCTCGCGGCCGACGCGGACCTCGACGTCCGCCGGAGGTCGAGGCCCACGGCGGCCCCCGCTGCGCACGCGGGGATGGTGGCGTGAGCGCGGGCGCCCGCCCCGGGCCCGCGCCCGACGGCTTCGCCCTGCGCGCCGTCGCCCTGCCGGGCGTCCCCGAGGTGCGCGCCGGGCACGACCTCGGCGCGCTGCTCGTCGACGCCGTCGCCCGCGCCGGGCTGCGCCTGGAGGACGACGACGTCCTCGTCGTCGCGAGCAAGGTCGTCGCCAAGGCCGAGGGCCGCTCGGTCCGCGCCACCGGGCGGGCCGCCGCCGTCGACGCCCAGACGGTCCGCGTCGTCGCGGAGCGGTCGCTCCCCGGCGGGGGGACGACCCGCGTCGTGCAGTCCCGCAGCGGTCCCGTCCTCGCGGCCGCCGGCGTCGACGCCTCGGACGTCGAGCCCGGCACGGTCCTCCTGCTGCCGGCCGACCCCGACGGCTCCGCCCGGCGGCTGCGGGCGCGCGTGGCCGAGCTGACCGGCCGCTCCCCCGCCGTCGTCGTCTCCGACACGAGCGGGCGGCCGTGGCGGGTCGGCGTCGCCGACGTCGCGCTCGGCGTGGCCGGCATGCCGGCCCTCGACGACGTCCGCGGCGAGGCCGACCGCTTCGGGCGCCCGCTCGAGGTGACGGTCCGCGCCGTCGCCGACGAGGTGGCCGCGCTGGCCGACCTCGTCAAGGGCAAGGCCGCCGGCCTCCCGGCGGCGCTCGTGCGCGGCCTCGGCCGTCCCCTGCTCGCCGCCGGCACACCCTCGACCTCAGGTGGAGGCTCCGACGGCGGCCGCCCGCCGGTCGTCGGCGGCGTTGCCGTGGGCGGGGAGGACGGCGCAGGGGCGGGCGCCTGCACACGGACCGGGCCGTCGGACTGGTTCGCCCACGGCCACGTCGAGGCCGTCCGTGCGGCGCTCGGCTCGCCGCCCGGGGCCGTGGAGGCCCCGCCCGTCGACCCGGCCGCGGACACGACGGCGGGGCGGCTGCGCCGGGCGGTCGCCGTCGCCACCGGTCCGGGGGCGCCCGCGGGGGCCACCGCCGCGGTGGCCGAGGAGGTCGTCGTCGTGCGGGGCGCCGCGGTGGCCGTCGGCGCGCTCGCCGAGCGCGTCCGGCTGGCCCTGTGGGCCGAGGCCCTCGCCGCCGAGGTCCGGCCCGGCGACGCGGCCCCGGGCGACCGCGCGGACGCCGCGCTCGACGTCGTCGTCACCGGGCCGGGCGGCCCCGCCGCCCCGGAGGTCGAGGTCCGGGACGCTCAGGCGCCCGCGGGCCCGTCCCCCTCGTAGCCGACGAGCCAGGCGACGCCGAAGGGGTCGTCGACGCGGCCGTCGCTGGCGCCCCAGGGACGGCGCTGCAGGGGGGAGACGACGACGCCGCCCTCGGCCAGGCCGTCGAACCAGCGGTGCAGCGTCGCCGGCTCCGCCGTCCCGAGCAGGGCGAGCACGAGGCCCCCCGCCGCGGGGGCCTCGCCGGTGACGTCCGCGGCGAAGAGGGCGACCGGCCCGTCGACGAGCTCGCCGTGCGCGACGAGGTCGGGCGGGCCGTCGTCCCGCCCGAAGTCCCCGTAGGTGTGGAGCACCGCCCGGCCGCCGAAGACGCGGGCGTAGGTGCCCAGCGCGTCACGGGCGGTGCCGGGGAGGTGGAGGTACGGCGTCGGCGCGACCACGCCGGGACGCTACCCGCGCCGCGACGGCGTCGGGGGCGCCCGTCGGACGGGGGGCGGCCGCCCTCAGCGCCCGCGCGCGGTGGCGGGCGTGTGCGTCGGCAGCGTCATCCGCGGGCCCCGGCGCGGCCGCCGGGCGCCGGACAGCTCGAGGAGCCGCTGCACCCGGTAGCGGTGCCCCCGGTACGGCTCCAGCAGCTCGGCGCACGCGTCGTCGTCGAGGGCCTCACCCACCAGGGCCCAGGTGACGTCCTTGGCCACGTGGTAGTCGGCGAAGGAGAAGGCGTCGCCGTCGCCGTGCGCGCGGTGGCGCACCTCGGCCGCGGTCCAGACGCCGACGCCCGGCAGGCTGCGGAGGGCGCGCTCGACCTCGCCGCGCGGGAGGGCCAGCGTGCGCTCGAGGCCGCCGGCGGAGCGTGCCGCCACCTGGACGACCCGCGAGCGCCGCTGCTCGACGCCCGCCTGCAGCCACTCCCAGCTGGGCAGCGTGCGCCAGGCCGCCGCCGTGGGCGGGACGCGCATGCCCGCGGCCGGGCCGCCGGGGGCCGCCGGGGCGCCCGGCGCCGGCTCCCCCGCCACCTGGAGCAGGCGGCGCCACCCGCGGTGCGCCTCCACACCGGTGACGACCTGCTCGACCGCCGCGCCGGCGAGCGCCTCGAGCACCGCCCGCGTGCGGGGCACCCGCCAGCCGCGGTGGCGACGCGCCGCCTCGACGAGGCGGTGGTGGTGGGGCAGCGGCTCGAAGCCCGCGGGGTCGTCCGCCTCGCCCAGCAGGTCGGGGACGCCGTCGAGGACGTGCTCCGCCCCCTCGCCCCACGCCCGGGCGAGGACGACGCCGTCGAGCGGCCGCGGCCGCAGGTGCAGCAGCGCCGTGCCGGCCGGCGTCCGCGTGGCCCACCAGTGCTCGGCGCCGGGGCCGCGGCGGACCGCCGGGTCCTGCGCCCCCCGGCGCAGCGGCGCGAGCACCGCCGTGACGTCGACCTCGCGGCCGGGCCGCCACGTCCGCGCGAGGCCGTCCCCGGGGACGGCGACGCCGGGCCGGGCCGCCGGGACGACCGCCGGGGCCGCGGGCGGCGCGACGGCGACCTCCGGCACGGCGGCGGTCTCGGCGAGGGGCACGTCGGCAGTGTGCACCGGGGGTCCGACGCCGGTCGAGCGCCACCGCGCCGCCGCCTAGGGTGATCGGGCGCCGCCGCAGCCGCGTGCCGTCGCCGGGGCCCGCGCGCCGCCGCCCGTCCCGTCCCCCGCCGTCCCGCCCGCCCCGTCCCCGCGGAGGTCACCGTGCCCGACGTCCAGCCCGCCCCCGACCGGTCCCCCGTGCCGGCCGACCACGGGACCGACCACCGGGTGCCCCCGGCCGTCGCGCGCGCCCGCGACGTCCCCACGCTCCTGGACGCCCTCGTCGAGGCGGACCCGGGCCGCCCGCGCGTCACCTGGTACGGCACGGACGGCGAGCGCGTGGAGCTCTCGGCGCGGGTGCTGGCCAACTGGGTGTCCAAGTCGGCGCACCTCCTCGTCGAGGACTGCGACGTCGAGCCGGGCGACGAGGTCCACCTCGCCCTCCCGCAGCACTGGCGCACCGTCGTCCTCGCGCTGGCCGCCTGGTCCGTCGGCGCCGACCCGACGTGGCCCGAGGAGTCCCTCTCCGAGCCCGACGAGCTCGACGACCTCGAGCCCGCGCCCCCGGCCGTCCTCGTGACGACGCCCGACGGACCCGTCGGGCCGGCCGGCCGCGTCGTCGTCGTCGACCTCGCGGCCCTCTCGCGCGCCGTCGAGGGCGGCCCCGCGGGCGCCCTCGACTACAACGCCGAGGTGGCGGGGCACGACGACGTCCTCGACGCCGACGAGCAGCTCCAGGACCGATCGGTCGTCGAGCTCGGGGACTCCCTCGCCGGCATCAGCGGGCTCGTGGCCGGCGACCGGGTCCTCGGCCCGGCCGAGGACCTCGCCCCCGACCTCGTCCTCGGGGCGCTGCACCTCGACGGCTCCGTCGTGCTGGTCCACCCGGACGTCGCCGCCCGGCCGGGGGCCCTCGACGACCTCGCCGCGCAGGAGCAGGCCACCGCCCACACCTGACCCGACCGCGCCGCGCCGCACGGCGCTCCCCCGTCCGCGGCACGGCCGCACATCGCGGTCGAGGGCGCGTCACCGTCCGCGACACGGCCGCACATCGCGGTACCCAAGACCGCGCCGGACGACGGGCGGCCCCCCGCGGCCGCGCGTCAGGCGGGGACGGCCGCCACCCAGACGACGCCCTCGCCGCCGACGCGGAGGGGGCCGTCGTCGTCGCGGACGAGCGCCGCCCCGCCGCGGGCGAGGCGCAGCGCGCCGCCGTCCGTCGCGAGGTCCACCCGGCCCTCGGTGCACAGGACGACGCGGGGACCGTCGGCGGGGCCGTCGACGGGGGCGCCGCCGTCCGGGTGCAGCTGCCACAGCTCGAGCTCGTCGGGGCCCGGCCGCCAGACGCGGGCGCCGGCGCGCTCGACGGGCACGACGCGGGGCACGGGCACGGGGCGGTGGTCGACGACCCGCCGGAGCTCGGCGACGTCGACGTGCTTGGGCGTGAGGCCGCCCCGCAGGACGTTGTCCGAGGCGGCCATGAGCTCGACGCTCGTGCCGTGCAGGTAGGCGTGGACGTTGCCGGCGGGCAGCCAGACCGCCTCCCCCGGCTCGAGCCGGACGCGGTGCAGCAGCAGCGCCACGAGGACCCCGGGGTCGCCCGGGAAGTGCGCGGCCAGCTCGGCGACGGTCCGGCGGTCGGGGTCGACGTCGCCGGCGTCCGGGTCGACGTCGCCGCACGCCGCGGTGGCGTCCTCGACCATCGCCTCGAGGTCGGCCTCCCCGCCGAGCAGCAGGGCGAGCGCGCCGCGCAGCGCGGCCTCGGGGTCCGGGTCGTCGAGGACGTCGAGGAGCGGCGCCAGCGCGGGCACGTCGAGGCGCTGCAGCGCCGCCCGTGACACGGCGGGGTCGCGGAACCCGCACAGCGCCTCGAAGGGCGTCAGGGCCACGACCATCTCGGGCTTGTGGTGCGGGTCCTTGTAGCTCCGGTGCGCCGCGTCGCGCGGCACCCCCTCGGCGTCCTCGCGGGCGAAGCCCTCGCGCGCCTGCTCCTCGCTGGGGTGCACCTGGACCGACAGGGGCTGCTCCGCGGCGAGCACCTTGAGGAGGAAGGGCAGCCGGTCGCCGAAGCGCTCCCGGACGCGCGCGCCGAGGAGGCCGGCGGGGTCCCTCTCGACGAGCGCGTCGAGGGGCTCGTCGCCCGCCACGGCCGGTGCCCCGGGGTGCGCCCCGAGCCACAGCTCGGCCTGCGGCCCGCCGTCGGCCTCGAGCCCCAGCAGGGCGGGGATCGCGGTGCGCGACCCCCACGCGTAGTCCCGGACGACGCCGTTCAGCAGCTCCACCCGCGCGAGGCTAACGACCGGGTCGTGCGCCGCACGCCGCCGTGCGGCGGACGGGTGGCGCGCCCTCCCGCCCCGACGTCGCCTCAGCGCCGCCGGAAGACGCCCTCGGTGGGGGTCACCTGGCCCGGGAAGACGGTGGAGGGCGACAGCCCGCAGCGCTTGACGAGCGCCTCGGCCAGCAGCGCGCGGTAGTCGGTCGTCACGGCCAGGTCGCCGCCCACCCGCGCCGTCGGCGCGAGGGTCGGCCACGTCCCGTGCACCCGGCCGCCGACCACGCCGCCGCCGAGGACGAGCGCCGCGTTGCCGTAGCCGTGGTCGGTGCCGCCCGAGCCGTTCTGGCTCGCCGTGCGGCCGAACTCCGACAGCGTCACGAGGCAGACCCGGTCCAGGTGCGGTCCGAGGTCCGCGGCGAAGGCCACGAGGGACGCCGCGAGGTCGGCGAGCTTGCCGTACATCCAGCCCGCGGTGTCCGTGGCCGCGCCCATGCCGACGTGCATGTCCCAGTCGCCGACGTCGACGGCCGCGGCCCGCACGCCGGTGCCGCCCTTGACGAGCGTGGCGACGTCCCGCAGCGACTGCCCGAGGTCGGACGTCGGGTAGACGACCGGCGGGGACGCGACCGGCGTGCCGCCCTTCGCGGCCTGCGCCGCGGCGTCCGCGGTGGCCGTCCGCGCCGCCACGAGCGCCCCGGCCCGGTCGACGGCGTCGAGAGCCGTCGTGGCCGGCTGCGCCACGAGCGGGTCGGCGCCGGCGAGCATGGCGCGCAGGGCCGTCGCGCGCCGGTCCTTCTCGTTGTTCATGGCCCGTAGGGCGAGCCCCTCGAGCCGGCCGAACGCGAGCTCGGGGCTCGGCCCGCGCAGGCTCGCGGCCGCCATGCTGCGGCCGGCCTGCACCGCCGAGAAGACGGAGCCGCTGCCGGTGCCGCCGACCATCCGGTCGAGCCAGCCGGTGCGCAGCGTCGTCCCGGGGGCCGCGCGCTCCATCTCCTCCATCGCCGAGAAGTGGGACCGGTTGGCCTGCGTCATGCCCACGGCG
This sequence comes from Pseudokineococcus lusitanus, assembly GCF_003751265.1. Taxonomy (NCBI): domain Bacteria; kingdom Bacillati; phylum Actinomycetota; class Actinomycetes; order Kineosporiales; family Kineosporiaceae; genus Pseudokineococcus; species Pseudokineococcus lusitanus. Next base: position 27,138 of record NZ_RJKN01000010.1, on the reverse strand, counting down.
TGGAGGACGGCGAGGCTGCCCCGGCGGTAGAGGTCCACGAGCGGCGCGAGCGCGGGGTGGAGGCCGAGGACGCCGTCGAGCTGCAGCGCGACGGACGCGGGCACGGCGATGCCGGGCCGCAGCCGGTAGTAGTCCGGGTCGCCCACCGGCGCGACGGCCGTCAGCCCGTCGAGGCCGCCGCGCAGCGAGAGGACGACGAGCGTGTCGCCCGCGTAGCCGGGCTCGGCGAAGGCGACCTGCGTGGCGGCGTCGCCGGCGGTGAGGGCGACGGCGCCGGCGAGCGCACCGCCGAGGACGCTGCGGCGGCTGACGCCCGCCCGGCGCCCCTCGTCGCAGCCGCAGCGGGCCGCGGACGGGCCGGCGGCACCGGCATGCCGGCGCTGGCCGGGCAGGAGGTCGCGCAGGGACGGGCGGGCGGAGGTCGGGGCGCTGGGCACGGGGTTCCTCACCGGGTCGCGAAGGAGGGGCTGTCGAGGACGCAGCAGACGAGGGAGCCGAGCCGCCAGCCGACCCACTCGTCGACGACGGCACCGGTCTTGTCGGTGCGCAGGGCGGCGGACGCCTCGCGGCCGGTGAAGGCGACGACGGCGGCGCGCTGGGCGGCGGGCAGCGGGGCGGAGAGCAGGCGCAGGGCCAGGGCGTCGACGAGGGCGCCGTAGGTCGCGGGCCGCGGGGTGGGCAGCAGCTGGTCGGCCGTCGGGTAGACCGGCCCCTTGGGCCACCACCCGTGCGCCAGCTCCAGGTGCTGGTCCCACGAGGCCAGCGTCGCGGAGGCGGACTGCCACGCGGCGCCGACGTCGGGGAAGCCGTTGGGCGGCGCCCAGTCGGCGGGGGCGTGACCGCGGCCGCGGATGTTCCAGTAGAGGGCCTCGACGCCCTTGGTCCCGCTCGGGTCGGGGGCCACGCCGAGCGCCCGGACGGTCGAGAGCGCGTCCTCGCGCGGGCGCTTGACCTTCGGCGTCGCCGCCGCCAGCGCGTCGGGCGCGAGGAGCAGCTCCCGGACGACGGGCCCGAGCGCGGTGCCGCGGGCCAGGTAGACGCCCGCGACCCGCTCGACGAGCGCGGCGGGAGGCGTGTCGCCGACGAGGCGGCGGGCCAGCTTGGTGACGACCCGACGGGCGGTGGCGGGGTGGGACGCGAGGTGCCGCAGGAAGGAGAGCTGGAGCTCCCGGCCCTCCTCGGCCGTGTGGGCGGGGCAGCTCCACCCGAGGACGCTGACGGCCCCGGTGTCGTGCTGCTTCGGGTCGTAGGTGCCGCGACCGGTCCTCCGGTCGACCGTCAGGCCGGTCATGAGCCGCGCGCAGGCCTTGACCTCGGTCTCGGTGTACCCCGCCTCGACGCCCACGGTGTGGAGCTCGAGCAGCTCGCGGCCGTAGTTCTCGTTGACCTTGCCCTTCGAGCTCCGGGCGTTGTCGAGGTACCAGAGCATCGCCGGGTGCTGCGCCGCGGCGAGGAGGAGGTCCTCGAAGCGTCCCAGGGCGTGCGGTCGCAGGACCGTGGCGTCGTAGTCGGCGCGGCAGTACCAGACGTCGTCCGACGGGCTGGCGACGTGGAGGTGGTCGGCCATGACGTCGACGACGACCTCGAGGAGCTGGCGGCGGCTCCACGCCTGGCGGGCCAGCGTCGCGCGCCCTTGGTCGAACATGCTGTTCCAGGAGTACTTCGGGATGGCGCCGGTCCAGCAGTCGTCGGCGCTCCGCAGCGCGTCGGGGAGCCGGCGCACGTACGTCTCGACGGCGTCGTCGTCGAGGAGCGACGGCGCGAGCTGGGCGTCGACCCAGGCGGCACGGCCGGTCCGGGCCACCTCGTCGACGAGGCCGGGCGTCGGGCCGAAGGTCGCGCGGCGCAAGAGGTGGAGCACCGCGGCGCGCTCGACGGCGACAGGGTCGGGCGCCGGCCCCGACGGCGTGGGGGTCGGCGTGGGCGTCGGGACGGGCGTGGGGACCGGCGTGGGGACCGGCGTGGGCACCGGTACCGGCGGCACGAGGACGACGGGCTCGCCGGGGACGCAGACGGGGGGCGCGACGGCGCCCGCCGCGGCGGCCGAGGTGCGGGGGGCCGGGAGGCGTCGTCCGGTCAGCAGCGGCATACCACGGTCATCGAGACCGCGGGAGGGGCGCTTGACCCCGGCCGGGCGCCGTCACCCGACCGGGGGCCCGCGGCGTCAGCCGCGCGCGAGCACCTGCTGGCCGCTCGCCGTGTACCGCGCCTCGGTCTCGGCCTTGCGCGGGCGCCACCACCCCTCGTGGCGGCGGTACCAGTCGACCGTCGCGGCGAGGCCCTCCTCGAAGGTCGTGTAGCGCGGCGCCCACCCGAGCTCGGTGCGGAGCTTGGTGGAGTCGATGGCGTAGCGGAGGTCGTGGCCGGCCCGGTCGGTGACGTGGTCGTAGTCGTCGGCGGGGCGGCCGAAGGCGCCGAGGACGAGCTCCACGACGCGCTTGTTGCTCAGCTCGCCGTCGGCGCCGATGAGGTAGGTCTCCCCCAGCCGGCCGCGCTCGAGGATGTCCCAGACGGCGGTGTTGTGGTCCTCGACGTGGATCCAGTCGCGGACGTTCTCGCCCGCGCCGTAGAGCTTGGGCCGCACGCCGTCCACGAGGTTGGTGATCTGCCGGGGGATGAACTTCTCGACGTGCTGGTAGGGCCCGTAGTTGTTGGAGCAGTTGGAGATCGTGGCCCGGACGCCGAAGGAGCGGGCCCACGCGCGCACGAGGAGGTCGCTGCCGGCCTTCGTGGAGCTGTAGGGGCTCGAGGGGTTGTACGGGGTGCTCTCGGTGAAGCGGGCGGGGTCGTCGAGCTCGAGGTCCCCGTACACCTCGTCGGTGGAGATGTGGTGGTAGCGGACGTCGTGCGCCCGGACGGCCTCCAGCAGGGCGTACGTGCCGAGCAGGTTGGTCCGCAGGAAGGGGCTCGGGTCGCTGAGGGAGTTGTCGTTGTGGCTCTCGGCGGCGAAGTGCACGACGGCGTCGCTGCCGGCCACGAGCCGGCCGACGAGCTCCGCGTCGGCGACGTCGCCCTCGACGAAGGTGATCCGGTCGGCCACGTCGGCGAGCGATGCGCGGTCCCCGGCGTAGGTGAGGGCGTCGAGGACGGTCACCTCGACGTCGGGGTGCTCGCGCACCGTGAGGTGGACGAAGTTGGCGCCGATGAAGCCGGCGCCTCCGGTGACGAGCAGACGCATGGGTGTCCTCGCGGGGGCTCGGGGCGGGCGTGGGGCTGATGAGGCGCCCAGGACCCTACGGCAGCGGGCGCCGCGGGCCGGGCGCGACGACGCCCCGCCGCACCGCGCGGGGCGGGGCGACGGGGCGTCGGCGGGACGAGCGGGTCAGGCCCGGACGGACGGGGACGTGCGGGAGAAGATCTGGTAGGTCTCGTACGTCGTGGCGCGGTAGGTGCCCGCCGCGGCGGACTGCACCGTGTGGACCGCGCAGCCGCGGGCGTTGGTGCCGACCGTGCGGACGAACTCCCAGGTGCGGCCGTCGGCGCCCAGCTTCTGCAGCGTCACCTTGTGCGCCGACCACGGGACGAAGGCGTCGCGGCGGCCGTTGTAGTAGGAGGCGCAGGCGGTGAGGGTGACCGAGGAGCCGCTCCGGGCCGCGGTCAGCCCGGCCTTGGAGCCGAACTTGGCGACGGTGCGGCCGTAGGTGGCCGTCACCTCGGTGCTCTCGGGCTCCACGAAGAGCTCGTCGGTGCGGTAGGTGCCGGGCAGGTCGTCGCCGAAGATCGCGAGCGGGTAGACGGCCCCGTCGGTCGCGGGGTCGTACTCGGCCAGGTCGATGTCGTCGCCGCGGGGGTCGACGACGAACACGTTGGCGTAGGTCAGGCCGACGCACGTCGTGCGGAGCGTGACCGGCACGAGCTGCTCGGCCCGGTCGATGCTCACGCGGGCGGGCCCGCCGGTGGTGACGCTGCACGGGGCGGCGGCCGCGGCGACCGGGGCGGCCGAGGCGGGGACCGCCGCGGTCACGAGGCCGGCGGCCCCCAGGGCGGCGGCGAGCAGGGCGGTGACGGCACGGCGCGGCGTCGAGCGCACGGTGGACCTCCGGAGGTCTCGGGGGGGTGGCCACCTCTCGCCCGGGGCGGTGCCCGCGGACGCCGTCCGCGGGTCCTCGGCGCGGTGGCAGCCGGACGCTACGACGGCGCGGCGCCCGGCGTCCCGCCCGTGACCGGACCGTGACGGTCCCCTGCGCCGACCGGGTGGCGCGCGCCGCCGGGGAGCCCGGCGGCGCGACGCCCCGTGGTCACCAGCGCGGGTAGACGCCCGTGCTCGTGCGGCCGTAGTAGCGGGCCTTCCAGTAGCCGGGCTGCACGGAGCAGCCGCGGCCCGTGAGCTGCGCGTCGGGGCGCACCGCCATGTCGCCGGCGACCCGGACCTTGCCGTACGGGTCGCGAAGGGCCATGTCGGCGCCGAAGACGTAGTTGTTGCCGACGACGTTGCCGGTGCCGCCGACCATGAGCGCGTAGAGGCCGGTCGTGCGGCGGTCCGTGGCCGTGAAGGGCTCGCGCGAGCGGCCGAGGAGGTTGCCCGTCACCGTGTTGCCGCGGACGTCGTGGCTCATGAGCACCTGGCGGCCGCCGTCGACGATGGTGTTGCCGGACACCGTCACCCCCCACGGGCCCGGGGCGTTGGTCTCGCCGCCGTCGCCGAGCTTGATGCCGGCGCCGTTGGGGTGGCCGACGATCGTGTTCTGGCTGATGACGCCGCCCGAGCCGGCGGCGCCGTGGAACTTCACGTAGATGTTGTGGTCGGTCTTGGCGCGCTGGGTCGTCGCGGCGTCGTGGACGCAGTTCTGGGAGAACGTGAACGCGCGGGGGTACCCGCCGCCGCCGTCGATGGCGACGTTGGCGTAGGCCTCGGTGTCCCGGGCCCCCCAGAACTCGCCGCCGGTGACGCGCCACCCGGTGCCGCCGTGCACGTGGAGGGCCGGGGCGCGGTCCGCCGCCGCCTTGACGCGCAGCCGCTGGAGGCTCCAGAAGTCGGGGCTCTTCAGCTCGATGCCACCGACGAGGACGGGCGGGGACGCCCACACCTGGGGCTTGACCGTGATGGGGGCCCTCGACGTGCCCCGCGCGACGACCGGCCGGATGTAGCCGATGTCGTACGTCCCCGGCTCGAGCAGGAGGGTGTCGCCCGGCCGGAGCGCCTCGAAGGCGCGCCGCATGTCGTCCCCCGCCCCGGCCGTGTAGGTGCGGGCCGGGTAGCCGTCCTCGGCCGAGGCCGGGGCGAGGGGGGCCACGGCCGCGGCGACGGCGAGCAGGGCCACGAGGGCATGGCGCAGGGGACGGCGACGGGCGGGCATGGAGGCTCCTCGGGAGGTGTGCGGTTGCCCGTGCATCGGGCCGTGCCCCCCGGCGGTGGAGCCGTCTCACCCGGTCGGCGGCTCCTCGAGCGGCTCCTCGCCGCGCAGGCCGAGGACGTGCGTCAGCAGCGTCCGGGCCCGCGCCTCGAAGGAGTGGTGCACGCGCACCTGGTCGGCGATGACGGCCCGCTCGTCGGACTGCGGGAACACCTGGTCGCGGGGCAGGTCGACGAGCGTCCGCAGGTGCTCGGCGTCCCGCACCGCGACGGCGCAGCCCTGGAACAGCTCCTCGAGGCCCGGCACCGGGTCGGTGAGGACCCGTGCGCCCGAGGCCACCGCGTCGAAGAGGCGGTTCGAGACGAACCCGTCCCGCAGCATGTCGTCCCAGTGGTCGTTGAGGACGACGCCGGCGCCGCGGTACGCCGCCGCGAGCCCCTCGTTGGGCAGGTACTCGCCCCGCACCCACGAGCTCGGCACGACGCCGTCCCAGCCCTGCCCGACGACGTCCGTGCGGACGTCGGCGTCGACGGCCCAGCCGACGACGCGACGGCGGATGTTCCGCGAGTTGCCGACGAAGAGCACCTTGTAGCCGGTGTCCGCGACGGCCGCGTCCGGGTGGAAGCGGGCGGGGTCGGTGCACTGCAGCAGCGGGTGCACCGGCAGGCCCCACGCCCGGGTGGCCTGCTCGGCCCAGGTCTCGCTGGCGGCGAAGACCCCGTCGTAGCCGACGACCTCCTCGCGGCGCACGTCCTCGGGGTGGCTGATGACCCAGGCGAGGTTGACGGCGCCCGGCTGCGGCGGCAGCGGCATGAGCCCGCGCAGCTGGAGGACGACGTCGTCGAGGTGCGCGCTCGGGCGCACCCGGGTGTCGCGGGTGTCGACGACGACGTGCTGGCCGAGGCGCCGCAGCCCCTGCGCCAGGCTCTCGGCGAAGTGCTCGTCGCCCCAGCGCTGCGCGCCGCGGAAGGGGGCCGCGATCTTGATGGCCCAGTGCAGGCGCGGGACCTCGTGGCCCTCGACGTGCGTGCGGACCGGCCGCAGCCGGCGCACGAGCGGCGTCGCCGGGCGGCGGGGCGCCCCCTGCTCCCCCACGGGCGGCGGCTGCCAGCCGACGACCTCGAGGCCGCGGTCCGCGTAGGTCGGCGCGGGGTCCGGCCGCGAGCCGCCGTAGCGGGCGACGAAGTGCCGGAAGTTGTGGTGCGCCTGCGGGTCCTCGCGGGCGAGGGACCGGCCGACGTGCACCGCGTGGACGCGGGGGTCGACGAGGACCGTCCCGCCCGCCGCCCGCAGCCGCAGCCCGAGGTCGGTGTCGTGCAGGCCGTTCCGGAAACGCGTGTCGAAGCCGCCGACCGCCGCGTGCCGGGCGGCGTCCAGCGCCAGCAGCGACGCCGCCGGCGCGGGCACCTCGAAGGGCTCCTCCCCCACGTCGTCCGGGTGGTGGCCCGCGAGGAAGGGCACGGGCAGCGCCGTCGACGTCTCCAGGACGGCACCGGCGTGCTGCACGAGGCCGTGGCGGGTCACGAGGACCGGCTGCACCGCGGCGGCGCCCCGCTCGCGCAGGACGGCGGCGAGGCGGCCGACGTCGCCGGGCAGGACCGTGACGTCGTCGTCGGCGAGGACGACGACGTCGCCGTGCGTGGCCGCGAAGCCGGTGTCGGCGCCGAGGGCGAAGAACTCCTGCACGGGACGGCGCAGCACGCGCAGCGCCGGCACGGCCAGCTCGGCGCACGCCGTGGCCAGCGAGGCGGACAGGCGCGAGCCGTCGTCGACGACGACCACCTCGCCCGGCGCACCCTCCCCCGCGCACAGCCCGGACAGGGCCGTCATGAGCGCCCGGGGGCTGTCGCGCGTCACGACGACGAGGGACGTGAGGCCCGGGGTCCGGGGCGCCGCGGCGACGGCGTCCCAGTCGAGCAGCCGGCGCTTCTTGACGACCTCGCCCCAGCTGTCGCCGTGGGTGACGGTGATGCGCCGGACGTCGGAGTCGTCCGCGTGGTAGTCCACCCCGACGACCGGCACGAACTCGAGCGGGCCGGCCGTGGCCAGCTTCCACACGAGGTCGTAGTCGACGGCCCGCTTGAGGTCGGTGTCGAAGCCGCCGACGGCGCGGACCGCGTCGGCCCGGGCCACGAGGACGTTGAGGTCGACGTGGTTGATGACCTCGAGGTGGCTCCGCCCCGCGTCCAGCGCGCGGTAGACGGTGCGCTCGCCCGTGTCCATGGCCACGACGCCGTAGCCGACGTCGCGCCCGCTGCGCCGCAGCTCGGCGACCATCCGCGCGAGGAAGCCCGGGCGCCAGGTGTTGTCGGAGTCGAGGAACGCGACGTACTCGCCGCGCGCGACCGCGAGGCCGGCGTTGCGGGCGGCCGAGACCCCCTCGTGGGGGCGCTCGACGACGACGACGCGCGGGTCGCGGGCGGCGACGGCGCGCGCCGCGGCCACCGAGCCGTCCCGGGAGCCGTCGTCGACGACGACGACCTCGAGGTCCAGGCCCTCCTGCGCCAGCGCCGAGGTGAGGGCGACCTCGACGAGGTCCTCGCGCTCCCACACGGGCACGACGACGGACACCGAGGTGGCCGCCAGGCGCGCGGCCTCCTCGGCCGTCAGCGTGCGGGCGCCCGAGGGCTCGGTGAAGCGCTCGGTCTTGCGGGGCGCCGTGCGCAGCGCCTCCTGGCCGGCCCAGCGCGCGAGGTGCTCGTCGAGCAGCGCCTCGACCGCGCCGCGCGTCGTGACGACGGTCCCGGCGGGGCCGGCGACGTCGACCGGGGTCTCGGGGCCGCGGTCGAGCAGGTCCCCCAGCGGGCCCATCGGGTGGCGGGCGGCGCCCGGGTGCCGCGCGACGTGGGCGGCGGGGTCGAAGCAGGGGTGCGGGGCCGACGTGCGGCGCACCGACGACCGCCGCACGTACGTGACGAGCGGGTCCTCCTCGGCGGTCGCCCAGCCCCGGGGGTCGATCCACTCGGGCAGGAACCAGCGGTGCGGCGTCCGGCCCGCGCGACGGCCCTTGGCGAGGTAGTGGCGCAGGGCGGCGAGCTCGTCGACGTCGTCGCCGAGGAAGGCCGCCTGCGCGAGGTACCAGCGGGCGTCGAAGAGCCCGGAGGCCAGGACGCGCGCCTCGTCGCGGGTGGCGGTGGGGTGGCGCGGCGCGAGCGCCGCCGCCGACCGGACGCGCTGCGACGTGCGACGCGCGGCCCGTCCGGCCACCCGCCGCGCCCCGCCCAGGGCCCCGGCGCTCAGCGCGGCACCCGCTGCGCCACGGCGGCCACGGCCGCGTCCAGCTCGCCGCCGAGCCCGCGGGGCGGCGCGAAGGCGTGCCCCTCCGGACGCGTGCGCCAGGCCTCGAGGAGCGCCGCGCCGAGCGCGTCGGGGTCGGCCTCCGCGCGGACGAGCCGGTCGTGCCAGTCGCCGCGGAAGCCGCCGAGGCTGTTGGTCACCGTGGGGACGCCGCTGCACGCCAGCTCGAGCGGCATGTGGCTCGGGTGGGGGCTCTGCATGAGGCAGAGCGCGAGGTCGGTGCGACCCACGAGGCCGTAGTAGTCGGCCATCGAGAGCTTGCCCGCGCTGCGCGCCACCGTCGTCGGCGTCAGCGCGACGTCGCGGTGCAGGTCGCCCGCGGTGACGACGTCGGGCCGCAGCCCCTCGGCCTCGGCGAGGACGGCGAAGCGCTGCACGCCCTCGATGCCGATGCGGAAGAGGTTCCGCGGGTGACGGGGCCGGGCGTAGAAGAAGACGCGCGGGCGCTCCGGGTCGCCCGGCTCCCACGCGGCCGCGGCGCCCTGCAGCGCCGGGAGGTCGAGGTGCGGCGCGAAGACGACCTGCGGGTCGACCTCGAGCCCGACCGCCCACGCGAGGTAGTCGGCCAGCGAGCGGGAGTTGACCATGGGCGTGAAGCCGGCCCGGTAGGTGCTCTCCGCGATGGCGTACTGGTCGCTCCAGCCGCTGAACGACGGCTCGAAGTCCTGGACGAGGTAGACGACGCGGCCGCGGTCGACGGCGCCCCGGCGGCACGCGAGGTCGAGCGCGTGGGCCGTCGTCCAGTACGTCGCCACCCACACGTCGCCGGTGCCGAAGGTCGCCGACGGCACCTGGGCGCGCTCGACGAGGTCGACCGTCGCCGCCCGCGCGGGGTCGAACCCGTTGTCGACGAACCAGCGGCGCAGCGTCCGCGTGGAGGTCGAGCCCACGGCCTCGCTCGTGAGGACCACGCGCAGCGGCACGCCGCGCGCCTCCGCGAGCCGCCAGCCGACGGTCATGGCCGTGAGCAGGCCGGCGTAGATCCGCTCGACGTCCAGGCCGGGCAGGACGAGGTTGACGTGCGGCGGGGCGTCGACGAGCGACGTGCGCTCGAAGGTCGAGCCGCCGCGGGCGATCTCGCCGAGCCGCACGCGCGGCACCGGGACGGCGGGCGTGCCCTCGTCGCCGCCGCCGGGCAGCGCGACGCGCGGCGCGCCCGTCGACGCCGGCGCGGTCGGCGTGACCGAGCGGGACCACGAGGCCGCGGCGCCGGGCCAGCGGCCCTCGCGGGCGTGGAAGGCGATGCCGCTGCGGACGTCCTTGTCGGTCAGGTAGCTCCGGACGGCGGCCAGCGCCACCCGACCGCTGCGGGTCACTCGCACGGGTACCTCTCCCTGGGGGTCGGCCCTCGGGTCGGGGGCAGGCGGGCGCCGTCGCGGGACGCACCGGTCGAACAGGTCGTCGGGGACAGTAACGAACGCCGTCGGCGGCCCCTGCCGCGGCGCGCGGGGCGGCGCGTCACGGCCCACGGCCCGGCGTCGTCCAGACTGTCCCGGTGCAGAGCCGAGACGTCGCGCCCGCGAGCGCGCCCGCCCCCGCCGAGCCGGTGGGGCCCCGGCTGGACGCCGGACGCCGCTTCCGCCCCGACATCGAGGGCATGCGCGCCGTCGCCGTGACCCTCGTCGTGCTCTACCACGCGGGCGTGCCGTTCCTCTCCGGCGGCTACGTCGGCGTCGACGTCTTCTTCGTGCTCTCCGGCTTCCTCATCACCGGCCTCCTGCTCGACGAGGTCCGCCGCAGCGGCACCATCTCGCTGCGGCGCTTCTACGCGCGGCGCGCGCGGCGGCTCCTCCCGCTGGCGGCGCTCGTCGTCGTCGCGAGCGCCGCGGCCGCGTACCTCCTCGTGCCGCCGCTGGACCGCCCGCGCATCGGGGTCGACGCGCTGGGCGCCGCGCTCTACGCGGCGAACTGGCGCTACGCCGTCGGGGCCACCGACTACCTCGGCGCCGACTCGCACGACAGCCCGTTCCTGCACTTCTGGTCGCTCGCCGTCGAGGAGCAGTTCTACGTCGTCTGGCCCCTGCTCATCCTCCTCGTCGTGGCCCTCGGCCCGAAGGGCTGGGGCAGCGTGCGCCGCCGCGTCACCGTGGGCCTCGTCCTCCTCGGCGGCGGCTCGCTCGTGCTGTCGGTGCTCCTCACGCCGACCAGCGGCTCGTGGGCCTACTTCGGCCTCCACACCCGCGCGTGGGAGCTGGCCGCCGGCGCGGCCGTCGCGCTGGCCCTGCCGCTCTGCGAGCGCCTCCCCCGCGCCGTCGCCCTCGTGGCGGCGGCCGCCGGGCTCGGCCTCGTCCTGTGGTCCGCCGTCGCCTACGACGACACGACGCTGTTCCCGGGCATCGCCGCGGCGGCGCCCGTCGGCGGCGCCGTGCTCCTGCTCGTCGCCGGCACCGTCGCGAGCGGCGCGGGCGTCGGCGCCCTGCTGTCGCGGCCCGGCCCCCGCTACGTCGGCCGCATCTCCTACGCCTGGTACCTGTGGCACTGGCCGTGCCTCGTCGTCGTCGCGCTCCTCGCCGACGGCTCCCCCACCGCCTGGCAGCTCGTCCTCGGCGTCGTCGCCTCGCTCGTCCTGTCGGTCGTCTCGCACGTCCTCGTCGAGGACCCGGTCCGCCGCAACCGCTGGCTGTCGGCCGTGCCCGGCCGCTCCCTGGCCCTCGGCGCGGGCCTCACCGTCCTCACCGTGGGCGCCGCGCTCCTCCTGCAGCCCTTCGCCTCCCGCGACGTCGACGTCGAGCGCCTGCCCGACCTCGGCACGCCCGCCGCCTCCGCCCCCGTCGACGAGGACGGCGTCCCCGACGTCGACGTCCCGTCCATGACCGCCGAGGAGGCGCGCGCCGACCAGGCCCGCCCCTCCGGCTGCTACGTCAGCTACCCCGGCACCGAGGCCCCGCCCGTCGACGACTGCGTCTTCGGCGACCCCGAGGGCGAGGAGACCGTGGCCCTCATCGGCGACAGCCACTCGATCCACTGGCTGCCCGCCTTCGACGAGATGGCCCGCGAGCGCGGCCAGCGCCTGCTGGTGTGGGGCAAGACCGCCTGCCCCTCCGTCGACATCGACGTCTGGGTGGCCCGCCAGACCCGCGCCTACTCCGAGTGCGGCCAGTGGCGCACCTCCGTCGAGGAGCGCCTCGCCGAGGTCGACGACCTCACGACCGTGTTCGTCGCCCGCTCCAAGGGCTACACGACGGCGACGCTCGGCCCCGACGGCGAGGTCCTCGACGAGGCCGGCACCGGCCCCGTCTGGGAGGCCGCCGCCGAGCGCACCCTCGGCCGCCTCGGCGACCTGGCCGACCGCGTCGTCGTCGTCCAGGACACCCCCTGGTCCCCCCAGGACGTCCCCTCCTGCCTGTCCGAGCAGGAGCCCTCCGGCTGGCGCGCCTGCAACTTCCCCCGCGAGGGCAACGTCCACCTCGACACCGTCCTCGTCGAGGCCGAGGAGCGAGCCGCCGCCACCGAGGGCCTCGGCGACCGCGTGGCCTGGCTCGACATGACCGACGCCGTCTGCCCCGGCCCCGACGAGTGCACCGTCGTCGCCCCCAACGGGGCCGTCGTCTACGCGGACGACAGCCACTTCACCAACACGTGGAGCCGCTCGGCGTGGACGGTCCTGTCGGAGCGGGTGGACGCGCTGGCTCGCTGAGCCCCGCCCGCGCGGCGTCCGGCGCGGCCGTCACCCGGGTGCGGCTCACCGCGTCCGGCTGGGTCCGCGGCCGGCGTCGGGTGCGCTCTGGCACTGCCTCGGCGCGCTCCGGCCGGGTCGCGCTCGGGTCGGGGCGCCGGCCTGACGTGCCGGACGCGCACCCGGCGCCGTCCGCTCTCGGACCGGTGCGGCCTCCGCTCCGGCCTGCGCGCCGTCCGTGCCGAGCTGGGTGCCGTCCCTCTGCCGAGGGTCTGCACGAGATCCGCCGTGCACGGCGGGTCCCGTGCAGGGCCTCGCGGTGGGGACGGCAGAGGCCGGGACCCCTGCGGGGTCCCGGCCTCTGCGGTCGTGCCGTGCGGGTGGGTCAGCGGAAGAGGACCACCGAGCCCTGGGCGTCGCCGCCGCGGGTGTCGTGGCGCCACAGGAAGGTGGCGCCGGAGCGGACGCCCCAGCCGTCGCGGGCGTTGCCGTCGAAGTCGCCGGAGAAGCCCGGCATGCCGGCCCGGCCGAAGGTGACGGGCGACGGGGACGCCGCGCGCAGGGAGTCGAGGCGGAAGCGCTGGGCGCCGCGCTGGAGGCCCGGGGTGTCCGCGCCGTCGCCGTCCCAGTCGCCGGGGACGGGGACGTCGGTCGGACGGCCCCAGTTGAGCGAGACGTCGACCGGGCCGGCGCCCACCGAGGTGCGGAGCATCCAGCGGCCGTCCCGGTAGAGGCCGACGCCGAGGCGGCGGCCGTCCCACGAGCCGACGACGGGCACGTCGCCGGACTGCCCCATCCAGAAGGCGCGGTCGGCGGAGCCGCCCGACAGGGAGTTCTTCAGCAGCCAGTGCCCGCGGCGGAAGACGCCGACGGTCTCGCGGCCGTCGCCGTCCCAGTCCCCCACGACGGCGACGTCGCCGGCCTGGCCGTACCGGTAGCGGACGGTCGAGCCGTCGTCGCGGCGCAGCGACACGTTGCCGTCGAGGTAGAGGCCGACCTCGTCGACCCCGTCGCCGTCCCAGTCGCCCGCGAGCGGCTGGGCGCCCGCCGGGACCGGCGTCGGGGCGACCGGCGCGGGCCGCGGGCCCGGCGTCGGGCACGGCGAGGGGTTGCGGCCCGAGTACCGCGGCGCGGCCTCGCCGGTGTAGCGGACGCAGGGCCCGTAGTCGGTGCCGGTGAGCGTCGTCCCGGTCCAGAAGGACGTGCGGGCGAGCGCCCCGTCCCAGCTGAGCGAGATGTGGATGTGGTCGGTGTGCGGGCTCGCGCCGCTGTACGCCTTCCACGTCTGGTTGTAGGAGCCCCAGATCTTGCGGTCCCAGATGACGTACATGATCCCGAGCCGGCGGGCGTTGCCGGACGGCCGGCCCTGGGCGTCCGGGCCGATGAGCCACGTGAGGAAGGCGTCGGCCTTGGCCGCGTCGGCGGGGTCGCCGGCGTCGAGCATCCAGTCGTACGCCCGGCCGTCGGAGTGCTCGCTGCGCCCGGAGCACTGGCGGGTCGTGCCGCCCTTGTAGCCGCCGTAGGTGGCGTGGAGCAGGTCGCGCAGGCGGTTGGTGCCCACGCGCTCGACCGGGTCGCAGGCGATCTGCGGCACGTAGCGGGCCAGCTCCTCGGGCTCGCCCGAGTAGCGCTGCACCGGCTTCGGCGTGGGGACCGCCGCCGCGGCGGAGAGCGTGCCGCGGCCCGCGGACGGCGCCGCGTCGGGACCCGTCCAGCCGGCGGTGCCCGGGCCCGGCACGACCGCGCCCTCGAGGGACGGGTCGTGGGAGTGCGCGTGGCCGTCGTCGACGTGGTGCCCGTCCACGTCGGTGGACGCGGCGGCCGGCGCGACCGCGGGGGCGGCGACGGCGGGCAGCGCGCTGACGACGACGCCGGCGCAGAGGGCGGACGCGGTGAGCAGCCGGCGCAGGGTGCCGCCGCGGGTCGCGCCGCTCATCGGACGACCGCCACGGAGCCCTGCGCCACGCCGCCGCGGACGTCGGTGCGGTAGAGGAAGGTCGCGCCCTGGCGGGCCCCCCAGCCGTCGTGGCCCTTGCCGGCGAGGTCGCCGGCGAAGCCCGGCATGCTCGCGCGGCCGAAGCTGATGGGCCCCGGCGAGCCCGGGTAGAGGGAGTCGAGGCGGAAGCGCTGCGCGCCGCGCTGGAGGCCCGGCGTGTCCGCGCCGTCGCCGTCCCAGTCGCCGACGACGGGGCGGTCGGTCGTGCGGCCCCAGTTCAGCGACACGTGGACCGGCCCGGCCGAGGGGTACTTGCGCAGGAGCCAGCGCCCGTCGCGGTAGACGCCGACGCCCTGGCTGCGGCCGTCCCAGGAGCCGGTGACGGGCACGTCGCCGGCCTGGCCGAGCCAGAAGGAACGGTCCGCGCTGCCGCCGGACAGCGAGTCGTTGATGAGCCACTGGCCGCGGCGGAAGACCGAGACCGTGTCGCGGCCGTCGCCGTCCCAGTCGCCGACGACGGCGATGTCGCCCTTGCCGCCGTAGCGGTAGCGCAGCGTCCCGCCGTCGGCGCGGCGCAGGGAGATGTCCCCGTCGACGAAGAGGCCGACCTGGTCGGTGCCGTCGCCGTTCCAGTCGCCGACGAGGGTCTGCGCGCCGGCCGGCACGGGGGCGGGCGCCGGGGTGGGCGTCGGGGTGGGCGTCGGCGTCGCGGCGGCCTGGAGCTGGGCGGCCCGCGAGCGGATGGTGTCCATCTGCGCGGACAGGCCCGAGCCGGGGCACGCCGTGTAGCCGACGTCCATGTGCCGCAGGACCGTCGGCAGCGTCACCGCACGGCCCTTGGAGTAGCGGGCCGTGCCGCCGCCGGCGGACGTGAGCGTCGTCGTCGCCGTGGGCGAGACGCCGAACTGGCCGAGCTTCCACGCCACGACGGCCGCGATGCTGCGGACGAGGGCGGACGAGGGCGCCGCCTCCTCGTAGTTGCCCATCGCCGAGACGCCCATGGTGTCGGTGTTGAAGCCGGCGGCGTGGGCGCCCATGACCTTCTCGGTGATGCTGCCGCGGCGGCCCTCGTAGATCGTGCCGAACTTGTCGACGACGAAGTTGTAGCCGATGTCGGACCAGCCCAGGGACTGCGTGTGGTACGCGTAGATGCCCCGCAGCTGGCTCATCGACTGGCTCGCCGTGGAGTAGCTGTTCGACGACGCGGTGTGGTGGACGACCATCGCCTTGACCGTGTCGTTGCGCCCGGTGCCGCGGGCCAGGGACTCGTCCGCCCCCCACTGCGCGCGGGTGACGATGGTCGGCTGGGCCGCTGTCGAGGCGGTCGCGGAGAGCGTGCCCGCCGAGGCCGCGGAGAGCGTGCCCGCCGCCGGGGTCGAGGCCGACGCGGCGACGGTGCTTCCCCGCACCTCCGCCGCGGCCGCGGCCGCGGCCGGGCCCGCCGCACGCTCGACGCGGGCGACGTCGCCGTCGCCGCCGTCGACCACGCGCACCTGCAGGTCCCGCGGCGCCGCACCGCTCGTCGTGTCGACGCGCAGCTGGTAGCCGCGGGCGCCGTCGGTCGCCAGCGGCGACGTGCCGACGACGGGCGCGGCCGATCGCGCCTCGGCGGAGCCGGCGTCGGGGCCCGCGTCCTCGACGGGCAGGGTCTCCCACGTCGACCAGGCGCCGTCCTCGAGGACGCGCACGGCCACGGTGACCGCGCCGGCCGAGGTGTCGGCGGCGGACCAGGTGACGCCGAGGACGTCGAAGTCGGCGTCGGTGGCCACCTCGTCCGTGAGGACGGCGGGGCGGGCGGCGGGGTCGCCGGCCGCGCGCAGCTGCGCGAGCGCGTCGGCGTCGACGCCGACCTCGGGGACGACGTCGGTGCTCGTGGCGACCGGCGCGTCCTCGACCGCGGCGGCGGCCGCGGCGGCCGTGACGGGCGCGGCCAGCGCGGGCGTCGCCGCGAGCCCGAGGGGGGCGACGACGGCGACGGCGCAGGTCAGGGCTCCGCCGAGGCGGAGGAGATGGTGCGGCACGGGGCGAGCTCCTGTCGGACGGGGGTGCAGGGCCATGCCCTTACGTCGTCACGGCCCGCGCGCACCTGTAGCCCCTGATCGCTGCTCCGTCGTCAGCGCAGGACCTGCCAGGGGGTCGCGGACCGCCCGTCGTCGAGGCGGGCGGCGACGTGGACGACACCGGCACGCCCGACGCCCGGCAGGTCGCCCCCGCGGCCCTGCCAGTCCCCCGCCACGCCCCGGACGCCGGGGCGTCCGAGCACGAGCGGGGGGATCGTCAGACGGGCCGAGGAGCCGAACGTCCAGCGCGCCCCGTCGAGGGCACCCGGGTCGTCGACCCCGTCTCCGTCCCAGTCACCGGGCACAGCCTGCGCACCAGGTGCCCCGAATGTCCAGGTCCTGGACGCATTTCCCGGCCCGACGGCGTCGCGCAGGTGCCACGTGCCCCCCGCCACGACTCCGATCCCCGTGGGGCGGCCGGGGGCCCAGACGCCCGTGACGGGCTGCTGCCCGGCCCGGCCGTACGCGAAGGAGCGGTCGGCGGCGCCGGGGCCGGCCTGCTCGCGCAGGTGCCAGACGCCGGCGCGCACGACGCCGACGCCGTCGCGGCCGTCGCCGTCCCAGTCGCCGGTGACGGGCAGGTCGCCCGCGCGCCCGAAGGTGAAGGAGCGGGTGCTGCCGTCCGCCGACCGCAGCGTCCACGTGCCGCCGGAGAACCAGCCCACCTCGTCGCGCCCGTCCCCGTCGACGTCGAGCGCGACGGGCCGGCCGGCGGCGGCGCCGGCCGCCGGGGCCGCCGTCGCGGGCGGCGCCACCGGCGCGGGCGGGCGGACGGTGAAGCCGGACGACCGGACGCCCGGGGCGACGGCGCGCAGCGCGTCGCGCGCCTTCTGGCCCGTGACCCGCAGCGTCACGGGCTTGCCCGCGCGCGTGCCGACGACGACGACCTCCGTCCGGGCGGCCTGGCCGCGCGGGGCCACGCGCAGGTCGGTGGCCGTCGCGAGGCCGAAGGCGTCCGCCACCTGCGCCCAGCTCAGCCCGACCGTCCACGACAGGTTGGGGTCGCCGGAGGCCAGGGCCCACCGGCTGTCGTCGACCTGGCGCAGGTGCGGCACGGGGGCGGAGCCCCACACGTAGGTGTTCGTCTCCGACCAGCCCCCGTGGCTGGACGCGTAGAAGAGGTCACGGGCGAGGCCGCCCGACGCCGTCGTGAGGACGGTCCCGGCGCCGGTCGTCGACGTCGCGGCGACGGCGCGGGCCAGCCCGCCGCCGTTCCGCGTGTCCTCGGCCCGCCGCTCGGCGCCCGCCCAGACCTGGTCGGCGGTCGTGGGGCGGACGACGTAGGCGTCCTCGGAGGAGACGTAGCGGCCGAGGAGGAAGGTGCGGGCCGCGACGACCTGCGCCTCCTGGGCGGCCTGCGGCCACGTGACCGGCATCTCCGCGAGACCGCGCAGGTACGCGTCGACGGCGGAGCCGCGGGCGCCGTCGACGAGGACGGCGCGCACCTCGAGCCCCGCCTTCCGGGGGGCGAAACGGGCGGCGTCCGCGTCCGAGCGGCGCACGAGCGGCGTGGCGCCCAACGACGTCCACGTGGACAGCCGGACCTCCTGGCCCCCGTGGTCGGCCCGGACGAGGGCCCCGGCGACCGGGGCGAAGCCGCGCGGCGCGACGGCCCCGGCTCCCGTCCCGGCGAGGACCTCGAGCCGGTCGGACGCGGCCCGGCGGACCGTCCACGTCGCCCCCTGCGGCTGGACGACCTCCTGCCCGCCGCTGACCCAGCGGACGGGGCCGGCGTCGGCGCGGAGCTCGGCGCGCGAGGACGGGCCGCCGCCGGTGAGGAGGTCGACGAGCACCGTGGGCCGGGTGGCGCGCCGGGCCGGCACGAGGCCGGGGTAGTACGTCGTGAGGATGGTCGAGGAGGAGCACCCCAGCAGCGCCGCGCCGCGGGCGCCGTACTGGCTCAGGCCCATCCCGTGCCCGAAGCCGTGGCCGTCGAGGACGACGTCCGGGCTCCCGGCGGGCGCCGCGGCCGCGGGGACGACGGCGCCGCCGGCGGCGGGGCACGTCGTCGACGCGGCGGCCACGCCGACGCCGGCCGCGGCGGCGGGACCCGGCAGGCCGGGCAGTCCCAGCGCGGCGACGGCGACGGCGACGACGAGCGCACGACGGGCCCTGCCGGCGACCGGGCGGACGGCCGGGCGGGCGACCGGGCGGACGGAGGGGGTGGGGCGGGGGCTCATGCCTGCCGTCTCGGCGGGCGGGGGCCGACGCTGGAGCGTCGGGGCGGCGCACCACCCGGGCGGCGTGGTCCCGCCGGCGTGGCGGTGCCCGGTCGCTAGCCTCACCGCCCGGAGGAGCCGCCCGGCCCCCGCGCCAGGAGGAGCCATGTCGCGCAGCACGTCAGCGCCCCGCGCCGTCGCCAGAGCCGTCGCCCGCGCCACCGGCGCGGGTGGCGAGTGGCGCCGCCTGCGGGCCGAGGTGGTCGAGGCGCGCGGCGAGGCCCGCGCCGCCCGCCGCGAGGCCCTGCACGCCCGGCGGCAGCTCGAGGAGCTGCTGGTGGAGGTGCGGGGGCTCCGGGACGACGCCGCCCGCCGCGAGGAGGCGTCGCGGGCGCAGCTCGGCGCCGCCGTCGCCGCGGTGCGCGGGGACGCCGGCGCGCACCACGAGGACCTCCTGGCCCGCCTGGGCGCCGTCGACGCCCGCGTGGGCACGCGGCTGGCCACCCACCAGGTCGCCCCCGCGCTGTGGCGGGGCGTGCGGGCGGGCGAGGTGGGCACGTGGTCGCTCCTCGCCCTGCGCGACCTCCTGCCGGGCGCCACCCGGCTGCCCCCGCCGGGCGGGGCCGCCGGGTGGGCGGCGACCCCCGAGACCGTGCTGCTCCTCGTCCGCGAGGTGCTGGCGCGCCGGGAGCACCCCGTCGTCGTGGAGCTCGGCAGCGGCACCTCCACCGCATGGGTCGCCGCCGCGCTCCGCGAGCGCGGCGGAGGTCGCGTGGTGTCGGTCGAGCACGACGAGCACTACGCCGACGGCACGCGCCGGGCGCTGCGGGCGGCGGGCCTCGACGACCTCTCCGAGGTGCTCGTCGGCGCGCTGGCGCCCCTGCCCGACGGCACGGGGCCGGCCGGCCACACCACGGCCTGGTACCCGGAGGACGTCGTCCGGCGGCTGCCGCCGCTCGTCGACCTGCTCTTCGTCGACGGCCCTCCCGGCGGGACGGGCCCCGCGGCGCGCCGTCCCGCGCTGCCGGCCCTCGCAGGGCTGCTCGCCCCCGGCGCCGCCGTCGTCCTCGACGACACCGACCGGCCGGAGGAGCGGGAGGTCGTCGCGCGGTGGCTGGAGGACGTCCCCGGCCTCCGGGTGGAGGCCACGACCGACCGCGCCACGCTGCTGCGCGTCCCCGACGACCACGGCGGCCCGCGGCCGGACGCGCCGGGACCGGCCGCCGGGGGCTGACCCGGTCGCCGGGCCGGGTCAGCGCGCGGCGCGCCCCGGGCGGCCGGCGCGCACGGCGAGCGCCCCCTCGAGCAGCACCCGCGCGCGGGCGTCGAAGGAGTGCAGCTCGCCGACACGGCGCCCCAGGCGGGCGCGCTCGGCGTCGGGCGGGAACCCCGCCGGGCCCTCGTCGACGAGCGCCAGCAGCTCGCGCTCGTCGGCGTAGGTCCGCACGAGCGGGCCGACGACGTCGCCGAGCCCCTCCACGTGGTCGCTGACCACCCGGGCGCCCGACGCCGCGGCGTCGAAGAGGCGGTTGGACGCGAAGCCGGAGCGGCGCATGTCCTCCCAGTGGTCGTTGAGCACGAGGCCCGCGCCGCGGTAGGCCGCGGACAGGGCCGCGTTGTCGATCCCGCTGCCGCGCAGCACGCCCGGCGGCAGGAAGCGCTCCCAGCCCCCGCCGTAGACGGCGACGTCGCGGCCCGCCTCGACGAGGACGCGGACGACGGGGCGGTACACCGACCGGGAGCTGCCGACGAAGAGGACGTCGTGGTGCTCGACCGCGTCGCCCTCCCCCGCCGCCGGGTGGAACAGCCGCGGGTCGGTGGCCTGGAGGAGCACCCCGACGTCCCGGCCGCGGGCGGGGTCGGCCGCCCATGCCGCCGAGGCCGCCCAGACCCGGTCGTAGGCGGCCAGCTCCTCCGCGCCGACGAGGTCGGGGTGGCTGATGACCCACGCGAGGCGCACCGCGCCGTCGGCGGGCGCCAGCGGGACCTTGCCCCGGACGGCGAGGACGACGTCGTCGAGGTCGGAGGTGCTGCGGCCCAGCGAGTGCCGCGTGTCGACGACGACCTCCTGGCCGAGGGCGGCGAGCGCGTCCGCGACGGCCCGGCCGAAGTGGCGGTCGCCCCACGTGTCGCCCCGCGGGCCCGCCAGCGCGGCGGTCCGCACCGCCCACCGCAGGCGCGGCGGGGCCTCGGCGGTCACGACGGCGGCGGGGCGGTGCCGCGGGTCGGCGCGCCGCCGCAGGTCGGCCGTCGTGGCGGCCCAGGCGGTCGCCGCCGCCCCGTGGCGCCGGCCGTTCTCCGCGGCGTCGGCGGCGACCTCGGCGGGGTCGGTCCTCGTGGCGCGGGTCGCGGGGGCGGCCCGGCGCGTCGTCCCGACCGCCGCACCGGTGCGCACGACGGCGCCGGTGACGAGGACGGGCGACGCCCCGCGGCGCGCGGCCAGGCGGGCCGACAGGTCGACGTCCCAGCCGCCGCCGGCCAGCAGCGGGTCGGCGCACCGCTCGGCGACGAGGTCGGCGGTGCGCGCGGCGAGCGCCTCCCCGCGGAGCGCGGGCACGGCGACGACGGGGCCGAGGCGGCGGGCGTCGTCGGCCGGCAGGTCGGCCAGCAGGGGCTCGGGCGCCCCCGGGGCTCCCCCCGTCCCCGCGGCGACGACGAGGTCGCGGTGGTCGAGGAGCAGGGCCCCGGCGGCCGGCGCCCCGTCGTCGAGGGCCGCGCGCAGGGCGGCCAGGGCGCCGGGCACCGGCTCGGCGTCCTCGGCCAGGAGGACGGCGACGTCGCCGGTGGCCGCCGCGAGCGCGAGGTCGAGCCCCAGCGGGACGCCCACGTCGTCGGGGGTCCGCAGCACGGTGACGCGGGGGTCGACGAGGGCGAGGGCGCCCAGGAGCCGGGCCACCGAGGGGCGTCCCCCGGCGTCGACGACGACGGCCCGGTCGGCGTCCCGGGCGCGCCCGTCGGCGGTGGCGTCGCCGAGGGCGGCCGTCACGGCGCGCCACGCCTCGGCCCAGCCGCGGCGGGCGACGAGGAGCACGCTCGTCGTGCCGACGGCGGTCGGCGTCGTGGCGAGGGCGTCCCAGTCGACGAGGTGACGGCGCCGGACGACCTCCTTCCACGAGCGGCGCTCGGTCGTGGACAGGCGGTCGCCCGTGCGGTCGTCGTCGTAGACGACGCCGACCAGCGGCACGTGCAGCAGGGACGCACGGCGGGCCAGCCGCCACACGAGGTCGTAGTCGACGGTGCGGCGCAGCGTCTCGTCGAAGCCGCCGACCTCCGCGAGGAGGTCGGACCGGACGACGAGCACGTTGAGGTCGACGTGGTTGCGGACGGCGAGGTGCTCGGCCTGCGCGTCCAGGTCGCGCACGAGGTCGCCGCCCGCCCGCACCACGCGCGCCGCGGCGTGGGCCACCGGGGCGTGCCGGGCGTGCATCGTCGCGACGGCCGTGCGCAGGAAGGCGGGCTCCCAGGCGTTGTCGGAGTCGAGGAAGGCCGTGCACCAGCCGCGCCCGTGCGGCAGGGCGGCGTTGCGGGCGGCGGCCACGCCCCGCGCCGGGCCGTCGAGGACGCGCACCCGGGGGTCGCCCCCCGCGGCCGCGAGGACGGCGGCACGCGTGCCGTCCCGCGAGCCGTCGTCGACGACGAGCAGCTCCCACGACGGGAGGGTCTGGGCGAGGACCGACCGCACGGCGCGGCCGACGACGGCCTCGCGGTCGCGGACGGGCATGACGACGGTGACGAGCGGGCCGTCGTGGGCGGGCAGCGGCGCGTCGGCCCACGTGGCGGCGACGAGCGCGTCCTGGTGCGGGTCGCGGTCGGCGGCGGGCGTCAGCCGCGGGTCGTGGCGCAGCCGGTCCTGGGCGAGGTGGCGCCGGACGGCGTCGTCCTGCGCCGCCCGCAGCGCGCCCCACGTGACGGGGGCCGCGCCCGCGGGCAGCCGGAGCCCGAGCGCGGGCGCCGTCGCGGGCGAGGGCCCTCCCGGCCGGCCCTCCGCGGGGGGCAGCGGCAGCGGCGTCGTGGGCGCGGCCGCCGCGAGCCAGGCCGCCAGGACCTCCGGCACGGGGCGGGCGCCGCCGCCCGCGCCGAGCGGGTCGAGCAGGGGGTGGGGCTGCGCGTCGGGCCGCCCCCGCAGGAGCAGGTGGGCGAAGGGGTCGAGGGGCGCGCTGCGCCAACGCGCCGGCTGGTACCACTCCGCCTCGAAGAGGCGGCAGGGGCTGAGGCCGGCGCGCGAGCCGTGCCGCACGTAGTGGACGACGGCCGCGGTCCGCCCGGGCAGCCGCCGCCCCACCTGCGCCTCGTACCAGCCGCGGTCGAAGAGCGGCGAGCGCAGGACCACGGGCACGGACGCCGCACGGCCCGCCGCGAGCAGCAGGCGGCTCCCCCGGGCCCGGCGCCGCAGCGCCGAGCGGACGCGCGCCGGGGTCAGCACGCCCGGCCCCCGGACGTGCCGGCGGGGGTGCCGGCGGCCGTGCCGCGGGGCGGGCGAGGGGGGTGCTGCTGGGCCACGGGGGCGTGCTCCTCGGTGCGGCGGGGAGGGCTCGGACGACGGGTCGGCATGCTAGGTGCCGCCCGCGGGACGGCCCGGCGTGCGCGGCCTCCCGCGCGGCGGGTGGCAGACTCCCGCACTGCCCGGGAGGGCGAGCGCGACCACCGCCTGCCGGGCCCCCGCCGCCGAGAGGACTGCCGTGACCTTCGACCTGGCCGTCATCGGCCTCGGCTACGTGGGGCTCCCCCTCGTGCGCGAGGCCGCCCGCAGCGGCCTGCGGGTGCTGGGGCTCGACGTCGACGAGGCGGTCGTCGGCGGCCTCGCCGCCGGGCGCTCCCACGTCGACGACGTCTCGGACGCCGACGTCGCCGCGGCGCTGGCCGCGGGGCTCGAGACCACGACGGACGCGGCCCGCCTCGGCGAGGCGGACGCCGTCGTCATCTGCGTCCCCACGCCGCTGTCGGACGAGGGCGGCCCGGACCTGCGGGCGGTGCGCGGCGCCGTCGACGCGGTCGCGGCGGCCCTGCGCCCCGGCCAGCTCGTCGTCCTCGAGTCCACGGTGTCCCCGGGCACGACCGAGGAGGTCGTCCGGCCCGCGCTCGAGGCGCGCGGCCTCGTCGTCGGGCAGGACGTGCACCTGGCCTTCTCCCCCGAGCGGATCGACCCGGGCAACGCCCTCCACGGCTTCCGCAACACCCCCAAGGTCGTCGGCGGCGCCACCCCCGCGTGCTCCCGCCGCGCCGAGGCGCTGTACGCCCGGCTCGTCGACGAGGTGGTCCCGGCCCGCTCGACCCGCGAGGCCGAGATGGCGAAGCTGCTCGAGAACACCTACCGGCACGTCAACATCGCCCTCGTCAACGAGACGGCGAAGTTCTGCCACGACCTCGGCATCGACATCTGGGACGTCGTCCGGTGCGCGTCGACCAAGCCCTTCGGCTTCCAGGCCTTCCGGCCCGGGCCCGGCGTCGGCGGGCACTGCATCCCCATCGACCCGACGTACCTCAGCCACACGGTGCGGGCGCGCCTCGGCTACCCCTTCCGCTCCGTCGAGCTCGCCCAGGAGATCAACCAGTCGATGCCCGCCTACGTCGCCCGCCGGGTGCAGGACCTCCTCAACGACCGCTCGCTCGCCGTGCGCGGCGCCCGCGTCCTCCTCGTCGGGACGACCTACAAGGCGGGCGTCAGCGACCAGCGGGAGTCGCCGGCCTTCGGCGTGGCCCGCGCGCTGCGCGAGCTCGGCGCGGAGCTCGAGCAGCACGACGCCCTGGCGCCCCGCTTCGTCGTCGACGGCACGGAGGTCCCCCGGCGGGAGGCCCTCGGCGGCCACGGGCGGCCCGCCGACGTCGCCGTCCTGCTCCAGGCCCACCGCGACCTCGACGTCCGGGCCCTGCGGGACAGCGCTCCGGTCGTCCTCGACACCCGCGGGCTCCTCGAGCCGGCGGAGGGCGTGGTCCGGCTGTGAGCGCCGCGGAGGCGTCCCCGAGCCCGGCCGCGCGGCTGGCGCGCGAGGCGGGGCTCGAGCGGCTCGGGCGGCGCCCGGCCGCCGGGGAGTACGTGCGCGAGCTGTGGCAGCGCCGGCACTTCCTCCTCGAGCTGTCCCGCTCGCGGTTCCGCGGCCAGAACGAGGAGAACCGCCTCGGCCTCGGCTGGGTCCTCGTGCGGCCCCTGCTCAACGCCGTGGTCTACGGCGTCGTCTTCGGCCTCCTGCTCGCCAGCAGCACCCGGCCCGACAACTTCGTGCCGTTCCTCGTCATCGGCATCTTCGTCTTCCAGTACTTCGCCGGGTGCCTCAACGACGGCTCGAAGGCCATCACGAGCAACCTCGGCCTCGTCCGGACGATGCACTTCCCGCGCGCCGTGCTGCCGATCTCCGTCGTGCTGCAGCAGGTCTACGCGCTCGCGCCGATGATGGGGATGGCCGCCGTCGTGGCCCTCGTCTTCGGCGAGCCGCTGACGTGGCGCTGGCTCCTCGTCGTGCCCGCGCTCGTCCTCATGACGATGTTCTGCCAGGGCGTCGCCTTCGTCGCGGCCCGCGTCACGCTGCACGTGCGGGACGTCGCGCAGCTGCTCCCCTTCGTCACGCGCCTGCTCTTCTACATCAGCGGGCTCTTCTACTCGATCGAGCGCGTGGGCCTCCCGCCGGCAGCCGAGGCCGTCGCCATGGTCAACCCCGTGCAGGTCTACATCACGCTCGTCCGCACCGGGCTCCTCACCGAGGTCCAGGTCGGCTGGGACGTGTGGGCGCTCGGGATCGGCTGGGCCGTCGTCACGCTCGTCGGCGGCGCCGTCTTCTTCTGGCGGGCCGAGGAGGCCTACGGCCGTGAGTGAGCCGCAGACCTCCCCCGCCGGCGCGCGGCCCACCGTCGTCGTCGACGACGTCTCCGTCGACTACACGGTCTACGCCGCCGGCAAGCGGGCGACGTCGGAGCGCAAGCTGCTGCGCCGGGCGCCGTCGCTGCGCCAGGCGCGCACCGTCCACGCCCTCAAGGGCGTCTCCTTCACCGCCCACGAGGGCGAGAGCATCGGCGTCATCGGCCACAACGGGTCCGGCAAGAGCACGCTGCTGCGCGCCATCGCGGGCCTCACGACGCCGACCCGCGGCACCGTCTACGCGGACGGGCGTCCCGCGCTCCTCGGCGTCAACGCCGCCCTCATCAACGAGCTGTCGGGCGAGCGCAACGTCATCCTCGGCGGCCTCGCCCTGGGGATGACGCCCGAGGAGATCCGTGGGCGGTACCAGGAGATCGTCGACTTCTCCGGCATCGGCGAGGCCGTCGACCTCCCCATGAAGACGTACTCGGCCGGCATGGGCGCGCGGCTGCGCTTCGCCATCGCCGCCTCCGCCACCCACCGCGTGCTGCTCGTCGACGAGGCGCTGGCGGTCGGCGACGCGGCCTTCCGCCGCCGGAGCGAGGAGCGCATCCGCGAGCTCCGCGCCGAGGCCGGCACCGTCTTCCTCGTCAGCCACTCCATGGGCACCGTCAAGGAGACGTGCACGCGGGGCATCTGGATCGACCACGGCGAGCTGCGCGCGGACGGGCCCGTGCTCGACGTCGTCAAGGCCTACGAGGCGTCCGTCAAGTGAGCGCCGAGCGGCCGGCCGAGGGCCTGCGGGTCCTCGTCGTCACGGTGGTCCACGACCCCGAGGACGCCCGGATCCGGCACCGCCAGCTCGTCTCGCTGCTCGACGCGGGCTGCGCCGTCACCTACGCGGCGCCCTTCGCCGCGTACGACCGGACGCCGCCGCCCGGGGTGCGCCCGCTGGACCTGCCCCGCGCGGTCGGCCGCCGACGGCTGGCCGCCCTGCGCGCCGCGACGGCGCTCCTACGCCGGGAGGCCCCGCACCACGACGTCGTGCTCGTCCACGACCCCGAGCTGCTCCTCGCCGTCGCCGGGGCCCGCGCGACCCGGGCGGCCGCGGTCGTCTGGGACGTCCACGAGGACACCGCCGCCGCCCTCTCGATGAAGACGTGGCTGCCCGGGCCCGCCCGGCGCGCGCTGCCGGCCGCGGTGCGCGCGGCCGAGCGGGTGGCCGAGCGGCACCTGCACCTCACGCTCGCGGAGACCGGGTACGCCGACCGCTTCCGCCGGCCGCACCCCGTGGTGCCGAACAGCGTCCTCGTGCCGCTGGCGGACGTGCCGCCGCCGGGCGCCGACCGTGTGGTCTACCTCGGCCGGGTGACCCGGCCGCGCGGCGGGCTCGAGCTCGTCGCGCTGGGCCGCGAGCTGGCCGGCGAGGTGGAGGTCGAGGTCGTCGGCCCCGCCGACGCCGACGTCCGCGACGCGCTGCGCGCCGCGCACGAGGCGGGCCACGTCCGCTGGCGCGGCTTCGTGCCCAACGACGAGGCGCTCGCCGGCCTGCCCGGGGCCCTCGCCGGCCTGTCGCTGCTCCACGACGAGCCCAACTACGCGCACTCGCGGCCCACGAAGCTCATGGAGTACATGGCGCACGGGCTGCCCGTCGTCACGACGCCGAACCGCGCCGCGGTCGAGCTCGTCGAGGCCGCCGGCGCCGGCGTCGTCGTGCCCTTCGAGGACCCGGCCGCGGCTGCCGCCGCCGTCCGGGCCCTGCGCGACGACGAGGCGCGGCGCCGGTCGCTCGCGGACGCTGGGCGCCGCCACGCCCTCGAGGAGCTGGACTGGCGGCGCGACGGACGGCGCCTGGCGGAGCAGCTGCGGGCCTGGGCGGACGCCCGCTAGTTGTACTGCCCAGGGACGTTGATCAACCTGGTGATGGGCGGGACCTTGCCGATGGCGGAGTGGGGTCGGTGATGGTTGTACCGGTGGAGGAAGGCC